>NZ_JCACCM010000101.1:0-25152 GCF_059501405.1 Myxacorys sp. | reverse complement strand
GGTTCAAGTCGTCCTATTCTCCCTGATCCTCGTCCCCATGTCTAGAACACGACCAGATGCTCAAGCGGTCATCGCTAAAGTCAGTCGGTCGCAACTCTAGATCGCAGACTTGCTCAATGCTATAGCGTCGTTGCTCTACCCATTCCTGTACCCAGACTTTGCGGTGGTCGCCTTGAGAAATAATTGAACACAGCCAAATTACTGCTACCCATCCCCAGTCTAGCCCTTCCTGTTTCCAGTGCCGAGGTAAGTGTTGATTCAACAGTTCTGCTAGCCCCACTCGCTGCATCACATGCAGCAGCAAGACGACGTCATCGATTCGTTCTGAGGTGAGTTTGAGCGCGTCTGTCATTGTCCAGTTAAAACTCTGGATTCTATCTTGGATGCTTCTTCCAGCCATTGCCACTAATTTAATCTTTTCTCTCGCTGATTACGCGAACGGTGAGTAACTAATGAAGCGACTGCTACCCTGACGACTATAAAGATCTGTATCGATCTGATGACTGAGAACACTTCGGCTCCAGCTATTCTCAATTGTCTTTTGGATGTACCAAATCCGTTGCTCTAAGTTCTTAAGCTTATCAAGGATAGTGCAATTATGCTTCCACAGAATTTGTGCACCAAGCTGGTGCACAATTGCTTCGTCGAGATATGCCTCGGCAAAGGCCCGCGTGTACTTAAGGTTTCGGGGTGAAAAACCTGTCATCTCCGGAAACTCTGTCTTTAGATCTTGAGCTAACCGATCAACTACCTTAGTACCCCAACCTTCCTCTTGCTGACGCTGAAGAATCTCACGCCCAATTTGCCAATAGAGGAGGAGCAGTTCTTGGTTGACAGCTAGAGCCGCCTTTACCTGAGTAGAACGAATCCGTTCTTTTAGGTGCCGGAAGAAGTCATCGTAGTTGTCTGGGAAAAGAGAAATTTGTTTAGGCATAGTCAGTTTTTCAAATGGAGGTTAAGATAAACCACCTAATCCTCTCTAGTCAGACGCTCCAGCTCATCCAGCAGCTTGATCATTCGATCTCGTTTCTTGCGCTCAGTCCAGGCTTTGCTCTTCTTCAACCGTTTGGTGATCTCCGTCATTCGACCAACTAATAACTGCTCCGGCGTCACCTCTGGATTTGAATCAGACTTTGATTCTTTGACCCGTATCTTAATTTCACTCAAGGAAAGATTTTGAGAGATTGACTTCTCTAGCAACTCATCCCGCTGCTGCTCATCTTTCATGCGAGCAATCGTCCGTGCTTTGGTGTATTCCAGTTTCCCTTCCCGTAGCGCGTCAAGAATAGTGAGCGGGAGATTGAGCAGTGGTAATCGGCTGCTACGCAGAGATTCAAGGTTGAATCGTCCTAGTTCTGCCAAACAAGATTCAATTTTATCTAACTGAAGGGAAACGTTTCCCTTCAACTCCTGCCCCCGATTTTTAGCGTTTGCTACCTGATAGACCACTGACTTCACCTCTTCTACATTTGTATCGAGTGCAATCGCCAGTAGTTCCAAAACGGCCTCAGTTTCCTCGATCGGATTGAGGTCATCTCGTTGGAGATTTTCCATCAACGCGACTTGAAGAGCTTCCTGATCAGAAAACTCTCGTGCAACGATAGAGATTTGAGTTAGCCCAACTTTTTGGGCTGCTCGTAATCGGCGCTCTCCAGCTATAAGTTCATAATTGTCATTTCCCAAAGGGCGTACAAGGAGGGGCTCCAAGATGCCATGTTCTTTTACAGAGGCAACTAGCTGCGCCATTTTCTCAGGATCAAAATAACGACGAGGTTGGCGTTTTACTGGTAGCTTAATGGCAGTCAGAGGAATAGTTGTAGCAGGTTGATCCGCTTGAGTACTGTTAGGATCAGCCACAAAACGTTTCATAACAGCATCACTTAAACTTTTGCGCGCTCTAGACATTCAGAACCTCCATAGCCTGTTTAAATAGGCTATCTAACTCACGTCGTGCCGTTCCTGCTGGAGTTCCAGTTAGCTCAAACACTGTAGCCCCTTGACCAAAAGCATCTGTGATGATCTGACGCTGATGAATGATTGTAGCTAACAATTTGATATCCTGAACCTGCTGCAAAACGGCAAAGGCTTCATCCTTTAACTTCGTTCCCTTGATTGCTTTATTAAGAAATAGCGCAGCCTTAGGTAATCCACCTCGAATTGCCTGTGCTTGTCGAACAAGCCGCACTGTGTCGGAAGCACTGGCCAAATCAACACCAGCTGGCTGGCAAGGGATTAACGCTAAGTCAGCCCATAGGAGAAGTGCTCTAGTGGTTTCACTAAGGGTTGCTGGTCCATCAACGAGTAGCCATTCATGCTCCTTAGCGAGCTTAGGCAACTGATCTAAAAGATCGTCAGGGTTTTGTAGAACTTGGAAGGGGATTTGGTGTTCTAAGGATTCTAGCCAGATTGAAGAGGTTCGCTGCCCATCTGCGTCTATAACTAAAATCGACTTTTTCTGACGCTGTAGCCACCGAGCTAGATGAACAGCAATCGTAGACTTCCCCGCTCCCCCTTTCTGATTCACGACGGCAATCGTAGGCATGAAGCAATTGAGAACGACAAGACAAGTTTATGCTAAATGGAATGAAGGGAAACGTTTCCCTTCAACAAAAATTGCATTAAATCCAGCAGAATTGCTCGTGCCAAAAAGGTTGTTTTTCTGTACGACAATAGCTAGTAGGAGTATTAGCATGATCAGCATTATTAAATACAAACAATAAGAGAGACTACGGTTTAAGCATTCAAAGCAAAACAACTTAAGCAGCTTGATGCTAAGAAGACCGGTTCCCAAGGTAAGGATTCCATAACTAAATCGTAGACAGAAATCGAACCACGGAGTGGATTTTCTTGAAAAAGAATAAGCAGGAGAATCCTGATCAGTAGACTTTAGCTTGGTTCAGACGGTGACATAGTTATAAGGTCAGCCTCAGACTTTAGCTTGGTTCAGACGGTGACATAGTTATAAGGTCAGCCTCATACCAAAACAAGAATTTCCGGTTTGCGTTATCAGCTTCAGTTAAACCTTGATAGTCCAGTTCACCAACAATACCCGTTACTCCCTAGACTCTAGTCTTTGCTCTATTTCCCTCAGGATTCTGCTTTTAGGATGGTTAGATAAAGCTTATTTATCAGTCAACAACGAAATGCGGGTTTGAGCATCTTTTTGTGGCTTGAAACTGATAAGAAAACATGAACAAACAGGAGTTATTCTCCACGAGCAATGATTTATCAATGTTTACACCCCCTTACTACACGAAACCTAGCCTTTGTGTAATAAAGTTGAGGGTAGGCATAGATTAAATTCTGATGAAAATTAATGGCAATGGGCAGGCGAGGATTTTGACAGCGACGGAGATTGATCTGCTTTTCGCTGAAGGACTACGTACAGATCGAGATCGCTCCTTGTTTGGAGTCTGTTTGTACACTGGTTGTCGGATCAGCGAGGCACTAGCACTTCGTACTGAAGATATTCAAGGCAACGTCATTACGCTGAGAAAAGCCACAACTAAGGGAAAGATCGCCACACGACAAATCGACATGCATCCGAATTTGCAATCACGGCTCGATGCGTACAGCCCGAAACCAGGCGCATTGTTCCCTGGCAAACGAGGGATTAGGCAGCATCTCAGTCGGTTTAGTGCCGAGAAGATTTTAAAGGAGGCATGTACCCGAGTGGGGCTAGTAGGCGTGTCTACACATAGCTTTCGACGCACGGCATTAACCCGAATGAGTACAGCTGGAATTCCCTTGAGGACAATTCAAGAGATTTCCGGACACCAATCGCTCTCTGAGTTGCAGAAGTATCTAGAGGTGTCTCCGGATCAAAAGAGAGCGGCAATCAACGCGTTAAATTTCTAGAAATCCTATCAGGATCAATCCAAAACACGTGTGAAAGAAGAAAACGGTCAGTCTCTGAATACTTGTGGTTGGGCACCCTAACTTAAACTTGTTCGAGCTCAACTATGGTTTTTCACTGCAAGAAACTTTCCGTACACGCTGCAATCGCATTCAGCTTGGTCCCCTTGAACATCTTTGCCTTACATCCGACAGCCCAAGCCCAGGAGAATGAGGATGCCTGTGCAGAGGTCATTGAGTTTGTATCTAGTGAAATGATGCGAGGGCGTAATTTAAGAATTGATTACAACCGTCGTGATGCTACACAAACCTATGCAGACGCGTCTAGTAAACGGCCAATCATACAAGTTCTTGTCATGAGTGGGTCTGCAGCCAATTCGATTTTTCAATCTCCTCGGTTCATGACAACTCAAACGAAAACTATCGTGCAAAGTTGCCACAATGTGGGCGCAGTAGAGTTCGCACTTCAAGGTAGTAGTGCAAGTATTACCTTGGGTTTGATGAAGGATGGTATGGTTAAAAAATTTACTTGCAGCGAAAATTCTTCTATTGCGTGGGGACAAGTTCTCTGTGGAGGCCGGTAAGTTTTATTTTCTCAGAAGATAACTCTCAAACATGAGAGTTATCTAAAACATCACTTGAGCATCGCCTCTACCAAATAGGCATTCCCACATTAAACGGATCAAAAACAACGTTAAGGCTGGAAGCTTGACTGTAGCTGAGTTCTATGATTCGGTCTACTGCAGCCTGGGACAGAAGTGCATCTGATTCTCAAGGCTTTCAACAATTGGCTAGAACGGGAAATCAGTCGTTTCGGGCTAGAACTAGACGGTTATACAGTTCAAAATTAGTCCTGAAAGTTCTTAGCGTTGGTTTTAGTCCGGTTGCTACGGGAACGCCTATTAGCCATCCCTATGCCTCGCAAAGCTCAATCACGCTAGAGCGAGAAGTGCAGCAATCGCAAGTAACAGCTTTACATTAAACCCGTACACCAAACTCTCAAAGCGTGAGTAGAGTTGTTCAAATGGGAATTCTGAATCTGGCTTCTGGACCGGCGAAGCACCCTTTACCTTAAGAACTTCAGGGTGGAGAGTTAGGAAGGGGTAGAGGAGTACAACTAACTGTTGAGAATGAGAGAATGCTTACAAGATTTTTTGCTTGGGTGCTCGCGGCACTAATCCTGCTTCAGAACTTAGTCGTCTGTACTTCCGCTCAAGCTGCAACAATCCTAACAGCCTCAACTACTACCTCAATTGAAGCTGCTAATAGAGAAAATACAAAAATTCTAACTTTCTCGGATTCGGAAGCTTTTTATAAGGAACTGGCTCATGCCTTGAAATCCAAGACCAACATCAGCATTAACACCCCTTTTAATCGCTATGAGGACTTTCCAACCCGATTAAAGGAAGTATTTCAACTTCAGCAAACTAAGCCGTTTCCTCCTGCCAGTGCGATCGGGGCTGTACCACTTCCTAGTTCTGATTCTGCCTATCATGGCCGCATCTCAATTCACTATGGGGCATTAGTTTCTGCTGGAGCAAGTACTGCCATTGGCGCAGGGATTGGAGGGGCTTCTGGTAGTTTTGTGATAGGAGTTGGAGCAGTGCCAGGTGCATTAGCTGGTGCTGGGATTGGTTTGACTACGTG
The DNA here is from genome assembly GCF_059501405.1 of Myxacorys sp. Classification (NCBI taxonomy): domain Bacteria; kingdom Bacillati; phylum Cyanobacteriota; class Cyanophyceae; order Leptolyngbyales; family Leptolyngbyaceae; genus Myxacorys; species Myxacorys sp. The sequence goes on along the minus strand of NZ_JCACCM010000101.1, from coordinate 19,650 downwards.
GGCAGTTTCTCAGGCTATCGTCCATAACTGCCATAAAGTTGCAATCAAAATTGGTCCCGACGGCTCTTTCGCAATTAACATTGAACCTGTTTGCCCTTTTCTGGCATAAGTGGTTTTCATATGCCAGGCCGGTATTCCAATGCCCAGAACTCGCTGCCATTTAGCTGAAATGAGGTTAAGACTGGTAGAGAGCGATAACTTGTATGTGAATATTGGATTTCAAAGTACATAACACCCTCTAGACAAGGCAATCTAATCAAAAATCTGTTTTGGCAAGAGTGAGGCTGTATAAGTCTCCAGAACATTTGGTAAATTAACATTCATCAGCTTCAAATAACCATCTAGATACATTGGTGCGCTTAAGAGAGCAAGCTGAGAAGGTTTGACGCTAGGAAGCCAGAAGTGGCTACTGATCTTGGGCGAAACATTCGGCACCAGAGTCTTAACCTGCTGGTGCAATAAGTACTCGTAAACAAACTGCTTACGGATGCTGCGCTCTTTCAAGGATTCAACATTAGTAGAGTCTTGAAGGTGAGCAAGGGTTAAGTACTTGATGTCAATCACCTCAAATTGGAATAAGTCAGATACAAATGCTTCAAACTGCTCCTTAATGCAGAATAGAGATACACCCCGAAACAGTGATGAGGTGAAAACACCACCTTTGTCTGCACCAGGGCCGCTCACGTCTAGCTTGTTCAAAAGCTTTTGCTGGAATATCTCAAATGTCCATAAATCTTGCCGAACTGCCTCACAGAAGATGTGGTTGAAATGCTTCATGGCGTGCCAGGTATAGCCAAACTGCTTAGCATCCTCAGACGCCCAAGAGCCTAGTTTCCAGTACGAATAAAACTTCTTTGGTAAAGGACGATCAATCAGAAGGTCTTCGTACAGGGGCTTCAATTCCTCGCTGGTATGATAGCTACTAGGCTGACCCATATAAGCAATTTTGACAGACTTAAAAAAGTTAGAACTACCGCATGAAAACTTTGTTTGATAGCCAAAATCGTTCCAGTTATTTTCATGCAACTTATACTCAGTATTTACCTGTGTTGAGATGTCGATCGGAGGAAAAACAACCGCATCCGGCACCAACTTTTTGCCGTTACAGGTGAACGTGCTCGTTAAGTCAATCAGCTTGGGGGTAGCATCCAGAACTTGGAGAATATGATCGGCAACAAACGCGCGATCGAGGAATAACAGGCTTTGAGCTGGCACACTCTGAGCCAAGTAAGTCAGACACATTCATTCCCAGACACCATGGAAGTTGCTGATGCCCCAGATCTCGCCATCATTAGCACGCTGCCAGTTACCATACAAAAACTGCTCAATGGCACTATAGAACTGGTCATAGTCCGTATCTTTAAGCGGTGTACGTTGGTCGATCGTGTCAAGCGCCTCTTTGAGAATGTCAACCACCCGTTCAAAACTCTGTTCGGCAAACAGGCTGTCTTCCGTGCCTAGATAGTGCTGCTGAAAACGTTCTGCCAGAGCATTAACTTCTGGGGTGACCTCCTCTCCAAGCTGCACTTTAACCTCCTGCACTAGGTAGCAGTAGAGCGCCACAATGTCTCTGGCATCAAACTGGACTTGCTGCCGAGGCAATACCATTGAATCCACGTATACCGCTCCATTAGGCAGGAAGATACCCCGGTCCAAGTAGCGATGAAGCTGGCTCAGATCGATATGATTGGTGCGACCCAGACGGTAGGCAAGTGAAGCGATTTTGAGTTCATCATAGGCATCTAAAAGGGCACTTACACTATCTAACTTGGCGTAAAAGATGAGCGGTTCACTCAGAAGCTGAGTCACAGTAGAGCCAGCATCCCCCTGCACAACCCCATCCCGGTCACAAGCTAGCAGTTTACTAGTAGGCTCCAGGTAACCCTTGTCTATGCAGATAGACTTAAACTGACGCAAAATCTGATAGAGCAGAAGGAACAGGTCACGTTTAACCTCAAACGTGTTAAGTGCAGGTAATTGGTCTTGAAAGCCTTTAGGCAGGTGTAACTGGAGTTTGTTGTCCTCTTTGGCTATGCCCACAAATGAATAGGAATCGCTGACAACACAGGTCAAGTCGTTAAAGTTGAGCATGAATCATCACTACCGCTAGAAGTCTTCACCTTCCAACTGGAAATATCGCATTAGCACCTCAGTATGCTCCACGAAGTCAGCGAAAGTTATCAGCTTAACTGGGTTTGTGCGGGCTAACTTTTTAGTCAGAATGATTTCGAGAGGGCGTCGATCTTTGGCAAACACATTATCCCATAGGTAAAACATAAGTTTGCCTTTGACCTGTTGCAGTGAGATCTTGCCATCATCGGATTTCATAAACCACCACCCAATTTGCTTGTCCTCAATACGGCGAATGCTCTGTGCATTTGACAGAATAAATCGGTTTACCCCTACAATGCAGTTTCTCCACTTCAGATCACTGCCGTTATCCAACACAAGTCTTATAGATTGGATAGAATCAGGTGCGACTGACATCAGAGTAGGTGATTCAACATATTCCCAGTCCCAACGGCGCTTAAAAGCACTATCAAGATAGTAAATCGACTCATCAGAGGTGTTGATAGTCGCCAAGATTGATAGATTGGGTGGAATACTGATCTTGCCACGTTTTAGAAGCCTAGCGAGACGGGCACCGTCTAGATTGAAGTTACTCAGTGCTGCCTGCTCTTGATCGTTAAAGAAATCCTGATAAGGTTTGTATTTGATAGTAATGACCTGATTGTTGAGCGTCGGTTCATAACTCATTAACTTGAACAGTTCCATCAGTTCCAAGTCAGAGAGGTCAATTTCATAAGAGGACCAGTAGTCGCTTTCTCGATCAAGCAGTTGAAACACTGTACCGAAGATTGCTGCTGCATTTCCCCGATTAAGTTCATCAATCACTAACAAGTAGTGCTCTCTATTCCCATTCATTAATCCCTGGTAGGCACTACCAAGCGCTTGCAAGAAGTGCCCAGGATAAAACTTATAGATGATACTGCCACCTTGACTTTGAGGAAGCAGCTTGCCCATAAAATCGGCATAGGTATATTCGGGATGGAAGACGGTCTTGACCGTGTTAGCGAGAGTTTTGGTTGTCTCATCAAGCGCAATCCCAAGCTGAGCGGTCGCGATCTCTCGAATCTGGTAGCTCTTACCTGTGCCAGGACTTCCAAACAAAACTTTCTGAAGCGGTATCACATCAGGAACCATAATTACTGAACAGCCAATACACCCAACAGTCTAACCGTGCGTAAAGATCACGCGCAAAAAATACTCATAGGCCTCAAAGCTCTGCAACATCACCTTCTAGCATTCGATCTGGAAACGCTTCGCTTCTGCTTATTTCAGCCAGGAGTCGCTTAGCGGCAACGGGATTATCAAGAGCAATTCGTTTAGTAATATCTTTCAAGTCTAGTTTTGCTTGAGGAGTAAAAAAATAGTGGCTCATCACTAAGCTTGTTCAAGTTGCCGAAAATTTGTTATCAGTCTTTACGCAGTGGAAGGGTAACAATAGTTCTTGTCCTTGCTCCTCAGCTCGACTTTATCCATTTGAGATTTAGGTCATTCTTGCGGTGGTCTAGGTTGCGCTGGGGCACTCAACCTTTTCCCAAGTTGCGGTGAAACACCGACATTCAAAAAGTCAGGTCGAAAATCAGGGGTACTGGAACTAACGCCAGCAGAAGCTTTCAGGGAATGGATAAAGTCGAGCTCAGGACGCCCAGGACAAATCCTTTGGTACTCAGAATGAGATTTAGAGCGCTCAGGACTACGGCTATACAACGGATTCAGTTTGGTTGTCTTAAAGCAGGATGTTCAGGACAGGACACTCAAGATAGGCCATTTAAGAGAATTTCTCTAGGTCCTGCTTATCCTGTCTGGTTAATCAAAATCAGATAAGAAGGCCTCATTAGCTTCAGGGAAACTTAAAACAACTACTCCTCCTGCCTGTGCAATCAACTTCGCTTCTTCCAGTTTTTTCAAAATTTTATTGGTGACGCCTCGGTCATTCTCTTTGAGGTAACGAATCCCAGACTTAATTTCATGAACCCGCATACCATTAACGTTCTTTTCAAGCAACTGCAGCACTTTTACAGCTAGATCGATCGATGGTTTCTTCCAACTAGGAAATGCTGAAATCAGCCGTCCTTCTATTCCTCCTGCTCGCTCATTAGAGCCTTCTCGCTGTTTGGCTTCCATTCGTTCAGCCTGGTGTCTATCTTGCTGCATGTTCTGCTTCAAACTTCTAGGCTGACTGGCAAGCTGGTTTATAGATGAAATGGAGGAACGAGCATCCCGATCGTACCCTGAGTAATTCGGTAATTCAGGCATCGGATACCACTGCCTTCCATCACACCAGGCCCGCCGCACCGGAGAGCGTCGCATCTCAGCAGTAATAGCGCTCATGTCTCGTGCTGAATCCGCAAACCATTTTGCCTGCAACACCGCTTCAATTTGCATCTCTTCACCCAACATGCCAATCATCAGGGGGCGGAAGCGCGATCGCGAGGCCCCATTCGTTTTGAGGTCATCGCTATGAGCCGACTGTCCCGCTTCCCAGGCGTACTTCTGGCGTGAATCTCCAGAACTGACTAAGCTTTTCACCACATCGGCATAGCGCTTCGATTTCTCCCGAATCAATGTGCCCTCGTTGCAGATGAGCAAGCAGCATTCAGGACGGGCGTTAAAGTCATCCAGAATTGCATCAATCCAAGCGGCGATGGTCGAATCACTCGACATTGCTAGATTCAGTCGATAAAGTGTCACTCGCTCTAATCCGGCGTAATAGCCCGTTTCCTTGGAGTCATCTTTGCAATCCATGACGATGGCGCTGAACTGAGGGTAAGTGAGCAGAAACGATCTCAGGGCATTTGAGAGCAAAATGTCCTTACCTCCGCCGGAAACTGAGATCATGAGTGACGTTCGCAGTCGGTCTCCGACCAAATAATCAACCGGATTAAAGGACGGCAGAGCGTTTGCTGTTTCAGTTATCACGGGTGGGCTTTGCGGCATAAAGGGGAGTTCTGTGGCAGTTTCACCGTTTGGTACCGCCGCTGACCCAACATCGACCACGTTTTGCTCTAAGAGAGCCATTGCTCTAATGCCCATAGGAAGACCCGCATTATCTTCCGCGTTGGGTGTGTAGGCTTTCTTCACCTCCGCAAACGTAGACGGCGTTAACTGTCCCTCGATCAACTCCACAAGCTCGATCGCGGCTCCAGTTAATGTCAAGCCGTCAATGTGAGCCTGAACGCATTGGTCCACGATGAACTTACGCCCGGTGAAGCGAATCAGTTGGGCAATCTCGCGATGATTCAGCAGGTGACAGAAAGTACCAGTCCGAGCGATGTACTCCGCCTGCTGACCGTTCTTGGCTGCGCTTTTGATCGCATTCACCAGAACCGGAAGCGCGATCGCACCAGCAGCGGGTAGCCCACACGGCATGACCAAGGCTCCAAAGATGCCGACGGCTAGTAGAAATCGCCCGGTGGGCGCGTTGTTGACACGCGAGGCGGCCCGTTCCTCAAAGTCGTCAATCTTGTCCTCGATCTCCTGGGGGCTAAAGCGCCCTTCAGTTTCACCGTATCGGCTCAACATGATTGTGCCTCTCTACTCTTGAAACGGGTTAGCTTAATTAGCAGAATCGAACTGTCGCGCCCGAATCCAGAACACCACAATCACAAACGGGACGAGGAGCACTTCAAAACTGAACATCATCGTCAGCAGCTTCGTGAAGTTGCCCCAGTCAATGCGACTAGTGATCCCCGACGCGAGCGCCACAAAGAAAACTTGCAAGTTCCGGGCGGGTGGATATTGATGAATGCCAATCGCAAAGTCAAAGGCATAGGCAAACAGGGCTAACAACGCTGACCATCGCACAAAGAAAAACGGAATGCCGTTCATCGACTTGGCAATCTGGCGAGCGCGGCGCTCTCTGAACTGGTTTGGGTCCAAGCCGTTCTGCCGAGCATCTTTCAATGCGCCCCGCTTGGCTTTGCGATCAAGGGCAATCAGGATCCATAGCACCTGAAAGATTTGCACGACCGCCCAGACCAGAAGAGCACCGACCGAGGAGATCACTGTGTTCCAGCTCGTCAGCATCCAGCCAAGCACGGGCAAGTTGCGCACCCACGTGGCGTCTGTACTTGCTCCTTGGAATAGGCTGTAATACGGCTCGATATTGGTAATAGCGACTCGAATCAGGGCAACTCCTAATCCAAGCGCTAGAATCCAGGCGATGAGGCCAAAGATGGGATTGTCTATCGCCTCTCGCGCTTCATGCCCAGCTTTGTGGGCACAGGCTCTTGCGTTATCCTTCCAGGATGATTGAGCGTCTGATGACGGGTTTGTTTTCATACGATTGGCTCCTAACGAACAGGGTTGGAGTAGATGCCGCGCTCGCGGGTCTTGGCAGCGTTGATCAGGTCGGGATTACCGGTATGGGCGAGGTCACGTGCCACGGGCAAGCCGTGGAGGAAGGGATCGGAGACTAGCTTTGCGGTATTGCCATAGACGTCACACACCTCCATTCCGGCGGGCAGAAAGGCATGCTTCGGTAGAGTGCGAACGTCGAACCTCTGGCCGCGATACAGCTTGGCCAGCTCGCCTTTGAGAACTGGTTCCCCGTCTGTAATGGCGGTGTAGTGGTCTTTCTGGCTCAGTGAGAAAATCACCGTGCAGTGGTTGCGGTATCGTTCTTCGGCAATCTCGCGGCGTTGCTCGGAAACTAACTGCTCGGTTTGCAGGCGTTGATTGTCCTGCTGTTCTGCTTTGAACGACGCTCGCAGCTGCTGGCTCGAATCGATAAACTCCTTGATGCTGCCGGCATTAAGAGCCAGAATAAGGATGGCGACAGTGCCGCAAAGGCATTCAGCTTTGTGTTCTCGCAGCAATTGATAAAGGTGATGTTTTTGCATGGGCACTCCTGAGGTCGTCAGCAGGATCAGAAACTCTCTCCAGTCAGTTCTTGAGGTAGAGCGGCATTGGCTCATTCCCCAACGGTTTGAAGAGTTTCTACAGGTCGATCGCACCGAGTCCCACGCCCGGATCGTGCGGGAAGTCTGGCTCCAGGTCAGGCATTCTCACTTCGACGGGAAACCGGCACGGGTGAACATCGGACGTCCACCAGGTCAGCAGGGCGTCCCCGTAACGCGAAACCAATAGGGAGATCACATCTGAGGCACTATCAACGCCGGTGGTTTGCATAATGCGCTCGACCATCGGAATATCTTTTGAGCGAATCACAACTCTGCTTTGGCTCATGTTGCGCTCCTCATGCCAATCACGTTGGCAAACTGGGAGCGCTCACAGAGTTTGAATCGTCCTGTCGTGGCTTCCACAAGCGACTGGGCCAAGGCTGCCGCACCGCCCACGATCACCACTTCACCGAGATCGGACATCCACTTGGCCCAACCAATTCTGAGCTTGTTGCGAATGTCGGCTATCCAAGCATCCCGGTACTGCGGAAACTGATCGGCGAAACAAATTCCCGTGGTTCCGTAAACGTAGGTGCCCGTTGCGATCGCATCCATGATCAGCGTCAGGTTGGGTGAGAAATCGAGTTTTTGAAGCTCTGGGTGCTTTGTGCAGCGCAGGGCGAGGTCGAAGCTTCCGGGCACAATCACGCGTCCATCCGCCGGGCTGGAGCCATTGGCCGTGTAGATTTGGGCAATGCCAGTTTTACCGCCTAAATCGAGAATTCCGTTTGGTCGAGCATATTGAAACAGGCGTTGAGAGAGGCAGTAGCGGTAAGCGCCGAGTGTTTCTGGCTCCACGACCACTGATCTCACTTGCACCGTCAGGAGTTCACCATTGCGACGGTAGTGGTGCAGGCCCGTCAGCGCCTTCTGAATCGTTTCCGCCTTGTCCTGTTGCCGATGGTTGGGCAGGCAGCAAACCAGCTTCTGGATCACGATCTGACGTTGCTGATCGAGCGGTTGAATCATCGGCAGCACGAGATAGGGTGCTAATTCTGCCTTTTCACCTTCAAACGTCGCCTGTCCCGCCAGGTCTTGCGCCGCTTTGCCGACCACCCAGCGCTGACCGAGCAGGTCAGGATTGCCGTCGAGATATTCGCAAATGAGGCTTTGGCGATCTGCATGCACGTCGTCAAACTCGCCCAGGAATTGCACGAGCGAGGGCACCGAATGCAGGCGGTTCACCTCGTCGAAAGCCTTGATCGTGCGATTCCCTGCATCACAGGCAAATGTAGCCCAGCGAAGGATAGGCGTAGACGGAATCGAACGGGGTACGTCTGCCTCTGTCAATGTATTCATTGGGGTGAAAACCTCTGAGAGTGAATTGGAATCAAGCATTGAGGCGTTTTTCGGCTTTTGCTCAAGTGTGCAAGTCAAATGCCATCTCTAGCTGTTGTGCGTCAATCAATGGATCAATTGCGTCTTTTCATGTTTGATGTTAGCATCCGATTCGTAGCTGTCAAGTAGCGATAAGCTATTATTCAGCTACATTAAGCTACGATCGTTCAGCGAATTAGTAAAATCTTGAGCGTACCCGTATGGAATTAGCTCCTGTGAGTAAGCGCGTCTTTCTGACTCTGCCTGACACTGTTTATGCCGACTTAGAGAGGTGGGCTGATTTACAGGGACGACCCATCGCCAATCTTGCAAATTACCTTGTAGAGAGAGCGATCGAGCAAGCTAAAACATCTGGAGAACTACCGGCCGCAAAAGAATCGAAACCTCATGAGGCAAAGTCGCCATGACGCAACTCCTCGATAAGCCAACCGACCAGCGCATCGTTCTACAAGGAACGTGGGAGCAATTCAAGCTGATTCAGCAAGCCTCACAAGACTCTCCCGGAGTCAAGCTATTTTTTTACGCAGGAACAATCGAAGTCCTTATGCCAGGATTCCAGCACGAGAATTTCTCAGAAATTATTGGCTATCTCGTGACCACATTCCTGTTAGCTCAAGGCATTGCTTTCGTTCCGTCTGGGTCAGTTACACAGGAGCGCGAGGGGAAAGCCTCGGCTCAGGCAGATAAGTCTTACTGTCTCGGTGGCGCAAAGCCGATTCCTGATTTATCGATTGAGGTCATCTTTACGAGCGGCAGCTCCAATAAGCTGGCGCGGTATGCAGCACTCGGTGTGTCTGAGGTCTGGTTCTGGCAGGATGGCGTTCTCACGTTGCATCATCTGAGAAACGATGGTTACGAGCAGATCGAATTTAGCGAGCTACCCGGACTCGAGCAACTTGATGTAGACCTCCTAAGGCGCTGCATTCTGATGGCTGAGACTGATTTTCCATTGGCTGTTCAAACCTTTCAGGCATCCATTGGCAGGAGATAGAAACTTGACAGGCGTTGACTATGTGAATCGGTGAACGCTTGTACTCTTTCTCCTTTCTGATTACAGTTACAAAATATTCGTCATGGATCGATTGCGGATCAGAGAAAATGTCCTGGTAAACTTAGACTCACTTCAGCAATGTGAGCGACATCCTATGAGGCACCCAGTTTTCACCGTTGCAAAGCAAGAGGTTAACCCCATGATCTAGCACCCCTAGACGCCAAAAACCCCCACTGCTGCAAACAGAAGGGGCTTTGAAGGCGAATATTTAATTTGAATAACGGGAGGCGGGGACGCTAACTTGAAAGCTTTGGTCGGCCAGATAGTTAGGTTCCCTACGGTGCCATGCTTTTTATTATGCCTCATTTGTCCCATATGGCAATAGATGTTGCTGGGCATTTTTGAGCAACGCAGCATGGTTCTCTCTCCCTTCCCTTCACTTCTGGGTCAGAGAGCGACACGATTGAACTGAGATTTTTGTGCGCCCAGTTGCGCCACTTCTGTTGGCGTGACATTACAGCAAACCATCTGATTCATCTCTCATTCCTTGCTCTCTGTCCTTTGCACACCGTTTGGACAGAGAACCCATGTCAAGTTTCACCCTTACAACCCCCGCTCAAGGCGAGGTTGAGACAGCTCCCATTGCGTCTCGTTCCCGCACTCCCTCACGCAGCAGATTTACCGCGACGAAACGCGGCAATCCGTGTCACATGTGCAGCGACACCACCGGAAAATGTCGGCAGATGGAGAACCTCCATCTCTGCATGACCCTTGCCGACGCGGGTATCGCCCCTCCAGGATTTCGATTCATCGGCACCACGAAAGACCGGCTCTGGGGTAAGTTCGTGCCAGACGATGGACGAACCTCTTCTAATTGGAACACTTCCCTTCAGCAGCGCCAGCGTCATCAATCGACCCAGGGAGACCGAGAGATCCAGCAACACTCTCAAGCGATGGGTGCCGAGGTCCGCGACCCTCATTACCGTCAACTGCTGGATCAACTAAGACTGCACCCGGAGGATCGCGCCGATTTGCATCGCCGAGGATTAACCGATGCTCAAATTGACGCCTGGGGTGTGAAGTCGACCGAGCAGTGGCAACAGTTGCATTCACCACTACCGCCTACTCTCCCTGGAGTCAGTCTCGATGGCTTCAGCCTCAACTGCCAACCGGGCTATCTGTGTCCAATTCACGACGTGCAAGAGCACGTGGTCGGCTTTCAACTGCGCCTCCGCAGCGATGACGAGGGCGGACGCTACCGCTGGCTCACCAGCGCTACCAAGAAACGTCCCGATGGACCCACTCCTCACTTACCGAATGGCGAACTGCCGCTGGCAGTCCATCGCCCCCCTCACATCCTGCGGCGAGCGATCGCCTTGGTGGAGGGCGTGGGAGCGAAGCCGTTCATTACAGCGCAGCGCCAAGGGCAGGTCGTCGTGGGAGCGGCAGGCGGGCAGTTCGCTAGTAATCCCAAAACCCTCAAGGCGACGCTTGAGACGTTGGCTCAAGAACTAGGGACAAAGACGATCGAGTTCTACCCGGATGCCGGAACTCTGCAGAATCGCCATGTCCTGCGGCAGTACCGCGCCACCTGGAAGCTGCTCCGAAAGTGGGGCTACGGGGTTCAAATCGCCTGGTGGGGGCAAACCACTAAAGCCAGCCCTGATATCGATGAACTTGACGATTGCACAGCAATTGGGTGGCTCTCGACCGCCCAATTTGAAGCTCTGGCTCATCCCACCTTTGATTGGCTCGAGCGCATTCGGCGCACGCTGCAGAACAAACCGCAGCCGGCCCAATCTGCTGCCGCGCTGCGAGCGCGATTCGGGAAGCAAGACGTCTCCCAGTATCCCTCAGGTCAGCGTCTCTCCATCTGGCAGAGGGCGATCGCTCGCGGCTACCGCTACATTCTCGATATCTCACCCCCAGGTGCGGGCAAGTCTTTCGATGCCGGTCAAACGGATCCTCAAACTTTTGGAGTGAAGCAACTCATTTATGCTTCTGACCAGCATCGCAATCCCACCGTCACCACCCTGACGCAGGAGAATGGCTGGGTTGACCTCGAAGCCCGCCACGGCGGACTCGTGCGAGAAGTCACCCCTACGGGTGGCGTGCGCCTCAAGCGGGCGGGCCAGCGGGAGACTCCAACCCTGGCGGCCAATTGTAGCCGTCATCAACTTCTGGGAATGCTGCGAGACAAACACGTCCATGGCTCTGATACCGCTTCCCTCATCTGCAGCACCTGCCCGCTGAGAGAACCCTGTACGCATTCAAACGGTCCTGGCTATGGCTTTCTGTATCAGCGGCGCTCTGCCTTGTCGTCTCCCAAGCTCCGCGCTCACCTCGACAGCTTGCCGGACCCGCTCGACTATTCTTTGGCGGACACCCTCCTCCTCGTCGATGAACCCGGGCAGAATTTCCGCGTCAAGCGAGACCTGAAGGTCACGCTGCTCGATTTAGAGCACACCATTCTGAGGCTGATGGAATTTCCGGGGCTATTTCAGTCGCTCCAACCGATCCTCGTGGCCCTGATTCCGATGCTCGATGGTTCCACCAAACTCGGCCGATTTGGGATGGGTCACTCCGAATTAATACAGCGGCTGCCCCAAGTGGAGATCGACGGCGAAGCCGTGAGCCAAGTTCTGCGACCCGACCTCGGGTTCCTCAATAGCACAGCGGTTCACGGGGTCGATTTAGCGGATCTGCCCCGGCAGGTTCGCAAGAAGTTTGCCGAGCGTGACTCTGAGTTGGCAGATCAAGCTCAGCAGCGCGTGATCAAGCAGTGGTTGCCGGAGCTGCTGGGGATTCTCAGGGGTCACGCTCCGGGTGCTTCCATGCGGCTGAGCTATGACGGACTGACCTTAACGCTGCCAGACGGACGCCATCGATCTACGATTGGAGCCGCCAGAGCCACCATTTTTCTTGATGGTACGCTGCACCCACAGGATTTAGCCTTGAAACTCGGGTGTGGGGTCGACGAGATTTTTGTCTGTGGGCAACAGGTTCCCCCACCCGAAAACCTGACGCTGATTCAGGTCACGGATCTAGGACGGCTCGGAGTGCAGCGCGGCAACCAGCAGCACCAACGCGTGAGTGCAATTGTGGCTCATTATCAGCAGCAAGATGCTACGACACAGGTGATCGACTTTAAGAAATTTGCGCTCGAGAGCAGCGGGTGCTGGTGGCGCGATAGCCGGGGGATCAATGATTTTGAGGGGACAACGCGCTTGATCTTGGTTGGTACACCCTGTCGTAACGTAGCGGATTTGCAGGCGGAATATGGAGTGCTGGTCGGGCAGTATCCCCAGGACGACGATGCTCAGTTTCGGGCCTATGTGGACCGCTCGATTTTGTCTGAATTCCATCAGGCGATCGGCCGATTGCGATCCCATCGCCGAGCCGAAACGCCGCTCGAAGTCATTCTTCTCTCGGACTTTGAACTGGATTGCCCGACCCAAAAAGTGAAGGCAGCAGACATTACCATCAATGCCAGCACGAAGAAAGAGCGATTTTTTCTTGCAGTGCAAGCGGTGGGCGAGCAGCTCAAAGCCACGGGCACGAAAATCACGCAGCGGGCGATCGCAGCCCTGATTCCCTATAGCCAGCAGTACGTATCGCAGCACTGGAAATTACTACAAACGCTATTAGAGAGTCCTAATAGCAAAACTAGTCAACCGCTAGACCCTGATTCTCAGGAAATTTGCGTCCTAGTTGCCCCTCTGGTGGAGGCCACGATCTCCGATTGTGAAACAGCGGCACAGGTGTTAGAGACGGTCAATGAGATTTTTCATGAGTGGTTAGAGCCGAGCGGCTGGCTAGCGGTTTGGGATCGACTGAGCGGCAGGATCCAGACCGGGATTTTCACCGCGTTGATGCTGACCCTTCCCCCAGACCATATTGAGTCCTTTAAGTCGCTAGAAGCAGCTTGAAATGGCAGTTTTGTTACTTCAACGGTTATTCGCTCTACCTTTCTAATAGCGGGGGGCTGAGGAGAAGCCAAGCAAAAACTTGCGTTGAGGTATTAAAAGTTCACTAGTTGAACTTGTTAGAAACTAGGAGGCTGAAGCCTCTAAATATTTCGTTTGCTACTCAATCTCTTAGTTTTTATAAGAGGCTCCGTTTCTGTGGGGGCTGAGGAGAAGCTAAGCAAAAACTTGCGTTGAGGTATTAAAAGTTCGCTAGTTGAACTTGTTAGAAACTAGGAGGCTAAAGCCTCTAAATATTTCGTTTGCTACTCAATCTCTTAGTTTTTATAAGAGGCTTCGTTTCTGAGTGAATCCACATCATTGGTACTCTATTATGTCCCACTAATAGGGTACCAATTAGGGCACCAATGGTCATTGGTGCCCCTTTCCAATATTCAAAAAATCAGGTAACTTTGAATTTAGAGCAATGCACCAATCAACAACTAACCCCCTAATGATGGCAATGGCTTACTACTTAACTCGTCTGATTCAAACAGATTTTTGTCTTCAGAATAAAACACTAATTAAGTTCTTCAAATTTGAATCGTCAGGCAGCACCAAAATTTTTGACAATCGTACTAATTCAGAGTTAAATTTCGCTCATCAAGTAGCAGAATCTGGGATGTCCTGCTCAGTTCCTACCATCTCGGAGAAATTGTCTGAAATTCCGACTATGCAAGGCTTGCAATGTTTGCAAATCATCTTTGCAAACATTGCAAGCCTATGCCTTCACCTAAAACGCTGAAAACCTCATTTCAGAGTAAAGTTGCTAGGCCGCCAATCTGAGCGGTCGAAGCCTGATTCAATTCTGGCTCTACGTCGTCGTAACATATATCAACTTTCTGCAAAACTATTGCAAAAGAAGATAACTTCTCGGGCAGTGGCATAATAATCTTATGGTTTCAGCAATTAAGTGATTAAAGAGCACTCAGTTGAAGTCAACCAGTAGGAGTTTCCTTCAAATTTGTGATTAGTGTGCGTGATGCCTCAATCAAAGATGTAAAAGGCATCAGCAAGAAGAGATTTTCCAATTGATTGAACTGTAGAGGGCTAGACAAGAAGTAGTTCAGTTCTCTACTCAATGTGGTGAAACAAGGTGAGTTCAATTTACCTTGTTGGCTTTCGATTTGTATTTGCTTTGTGCCAGCATTGCTGCTTTCCAATAAAAGATGATTCAAGCGATTAAGTTCGATGGATCATTTTTTCTTAACCTTATCTAATGGAAGAACTTATGATGTTGAACGAGAACTTTTCCTACCCACTTAACTCTGAAGAAATTTGTGCTGAGTTCATCAATTCTTTGAAGGGTTCACAGCAGATTAAAGATGCTCAAAATGCTATCGTTCGATATTTCGTACCAAGCATCAGAGGGCCCATTCCTTCAGTACAAAAATCTACCTCAATCACTGCGCAAGATATTCAAATCGCCTACAGCTTTTTGCGAGACGTTCCATTGCACACGTTAGCGAATGCTCCGGAGCTAGCATCAACGCTATCTGAGCAGTTAGGCTATTCGTCCACTCAACAGTCGAGAATTTGTCACAATCTTAGAGAGATCGTTGATTGGGCGCGCAAGCATCATTATTTACCTGAACCCAATAATCCAATTCCTGATGGAACTTGCGCTCATATTGCAGTTGGACTGTTTAAGGGGTTAAAGCTAAAAACAGGCAATGCTCGTCAAATGCTCGAGGAATACCTAGAGCAAATTGATAATCGCACCAGCAGAACTGACCTAATTAATGCCGTGGTCCGCTTCTTTGTACCAGGCTGTAGAGGTCCGATCCCCTACCACAAACCAGCGCTCAAGATTGAAACAGAAGCTGCACTTCAGTACCTAGAAAATATCCCTTTGGAGTACCTCAATGAAGCTCCGTCGATTGCGATCGCGGCAATGAAAGCTCTCAACCTGAGACGGACGCATCAGACTTTAGTCCGCAAGTGTTTGAGGCTCTTTGTGACGTGGGCTAGGATGAAGCTCTATTTACCTGATCCGAATGCCGTTGCACCGTGGGGTGGAAAATCTCCACTTCAGACGGAGTTGCCTTCACAGCAGACCGTTCAACCGGAGCAGTGCACGCTGTTTGAGAGTTACCAGAGCTATCGTCAAGACTTAGAAGCGAACAATAAAACGCAAGAAGCCAATTCGCTTCAATCATCCGTGATTCGATATCTAATTCCGGCCTATGAAGGGCCAGTGCCTAAGTCCTCCAGAGCGACTTCAGCAGACGTTCAAGCTGGCTTAGATTACCTGAAGTTAATTGCACTCAATCAGTTTGAGCAAGCGACTGATCTGATTGAGGTCTATTTTGATCGTCTTGATGTACCAAGCTCAAGTCGATCTGCTGTAAGGTCTCGTATACGGCAGTGGCAAGAGTGGTGTGCGAACCAGCAAAGTCAAAGCGTAGAGGACAAAAGCCAGGAGGCTGAGCCTGTCTTCAACACCTTCTATACTCCAGGCAAATCGCGTCAACGCAAAAGACCAGGTCAGAAGATGTATCAAGAGAAGTGTCCTACTCACGCTCTTGGAGCCAAGAAATTTCCGAATGACTATGTCAATTCTCACTTGCAGCTGCAGATTAATGCCTACATAGAATGGCGGCGATCAAATGATGTGACTCCTGGTTCCATCAAGACAGAAGTGGAACAAATTTATCAAATATTGGGCTGGTTGCACCGGTATGAAGGGCTCTGTTTGGATGAGCTCAAGTTTGAATGTATTGCTACCAAGAGCAAATTAGTGTTTCTAATCTCGCATCATGATGACTATAGCGAGTATTTAATGCACAGGGAAACTGGGTTACAGGAAGCGTTTGCCAAAGCTGATCAGGACAAGCAGCGAATTGAGCGTTACCTGAAGTTTGTAGGTAAAAGCCCTCATTCCCAATTACGCCGCCTATTTGTCATTATTCGGGTTGCTGAGTTTTTGTATCGAGATGTGCTTGGTACAGATTACCTTCCAGAGAAACAAGACATTCCAATTCTGCGACGCTTATTGAAGCTTCAAGTTGAACTAAATAAAAAGAGTAAAATAGCTCCCCCATCTATATCGTATGGTGAAACCTCTGTGTCCTGGGAAGAGGCTGTAATGGCAATGAATAAAGAACGTTCTCGGGCGGATCAGATTTCAACTTATGCAAAGAACGCGAAGCTTCGCGTTGGATATTCTGTACAGCGACGTCCGGATAGGGCTATTGCTGAGGATCTGCAAAGATTTCTGAGTATTGTCTTCCTATTACTGATCCCGTCACGAGCAAGAACGTTCTATGAGTTACGTATTGGGGAGACGTTAAAGGAAGGAATTTTGACTGAAAAAACCTTTCAGTCAGTTGAGGAGTTGAAAAGGTTGGGTTTATGGAAGGAGCGCAAGGACCAGGTTCGTTTCTATATTCACCACATGCCGAAAAACTATAAGACTGGTAAGTCAATGCCGCCGTCGATTTTGGCGAATGGTGGTTGGTGGGCTGAGATTCCGAATCTTAACTTTGAGGATGCTTTTCTTTACGCTTATATTGACCGATGGTTAAACTGGGGACGAGGAATTGAAGGGGCTGTAGACCACAACTTCTTTTTCCGTGTTTTCCAGGGTACCGAGCCATTAGACGGTCATGCTTGGACTCATCGTATTAAGACAATTCTTGGGCGTTGGACTGGTGTACGAGTTCCTCCCAAAAACATCCGCAAAATGCTTGCTAGCGAGTTCCCAGAGTATGTAGAGAGCGCTGCGCTACTGTTACAGCACTCGGGTAGAATGCACATCCATCATTACGATATGCGACATACGCTTAAAAAGTTGCAGCCCATTATGGATGCCAATACCTGCTTTATTAAAAATGTACTGAGGACAGTGGATTCTCCCGATTAACTCCTAAGCTTAAAACTTTGCTACGTCTCTGTCCTGGCTTTAACCCCTCCGTAGCTATTTATGGAAGGGTTAAAGTATCACTCGCTCAACAAAAATGTATTTTCTGGCTGAAATCTAAAAACTTTCGATGCTTAGAACAGCGTACTCTAGTACATTAAAACTAAATAGTTCTTATAGACAAAATAGGAGTCTGTTGATGAGTGTCCAAATCCAGTTTTGGATGGAGATGATCGAAGGGTGTGCTCTAGGCAAATTAGACCTGCCGCACCACAAGGTCGCAGATTGGATCAACTTCTTAGTCTCGCCCCGCCAACAAGCCCAGATTGTCTTCGCAACCCAACTCCACAATGGGTTAACCCTCTACTTTCGAGGCAGCAACAAACTGTATGCCTATCTCGATAGGCACTTCAACGGCCAAGTCGGCATTCCTCATCCAGAAACCTCGTTCGTAGGTACGGTGCCACACCCCATTCGGGCCACTTACTAGAAACTGAGAGACTATGGTTGTGTCGCAGAAATGATAATGTGAGAAGGTTCGATTTCCTCTCATGTCAATTTAACTGCCATCTCAATCCCTGTTTAAGTGGAGACACTTCTTACCCGAAATCATTGTAGTGAATGTGCGATGGTATTGTCGTTATCCTCTAAGCTATCGGGATTTGGAAGAGATGACGGCGGAACGAGGGGTCGAGGTGGATCATTCCACCCTTCATCGCTGGGTGCTGAGCTATGCCCCAGAACTGGACAAACGAATTCGTCCTGATCTAAACCCAACGAACGATTCGTGGCGGGTGGACGAGACGTACATCCAGGTGAAAGGAGCGTGGAAATACCTTTACCGTGCCGTCGATTCGATCGGCAACACGCTCGACTTCATGCTGAGCGCAAAGCGGGACGGTAAAGCCGCAGCCCGGTTTTTCCGCAAAGTGCTGAAGGCGACTCATCCTCAAACTCCACGGGTGATCACCGTCGATAAAAATGCGGCCTATCCAGTGGCAGTCGAAGCGTTGAAAGGCGATGAAACGCTGCTAGCAGAGACCCAATTATGGCAGAGCAAGTACCTGAATAACATCATCGAGCAGGATCACCGCCACATCAAGTGACTGACCAAGCCAATGATGGGATTCGGCTCATTTAATACGGCAAGACGAACCTTGAGTGGGATTGAAGCGATGAGTATGATTCGCAAAGGACAGGTGAAAGGAATGGGCAAAGGGGAAAGTGTGTCTCAAGCGAAATTTATCGAAGAACTCTTCGGAATGAGTGCTTAACGGAACGCGAACGAGATGCTTCGTTTGTCACTAAAAAATATTTGCGACACAACCAATATTCTGGCACGTTAAGAATGATGCATTAACGCCCTAGTACTTCAATGCAAGAAACCTTCCCATCTAAACCACCCTTGTTGTTCCAAGCAACATAGATTTCGTCATCTTGATATACAAGTTGAAAGGTATAGATCATTCGGTAGTCCTAAAGATGTAAGGATGGTTGAAAAGCCCAGTCAATCACGAATCTACAGCTCCATCTTTCAAGAAAAGGGCTGAAGTTCCCAGGATAAGGGCGCTGAAACGCTGCTGATTGGTTAAGTCAGTGCGCTTTTAAGTCAAAAGCAGGCCGTATACTCAAGGCAGGCGACTTCTGACTAGATGTCTATAACGCGTGTGCAACAATTGTTTCAGGCATCATTACTTGTTTAGCACTACCGTATCTTGAACATCATCGAAATCCATCAAACCAGGATCGCGACAACTTCGTACTGGAATGAGTTAACTTGGGCTTTCAGCCCTTCAGGAATCTATGCACTTTAAAGTGCATAGTGGTTTAGTTGAGAGCTTTATTGACACCACCTTGATGTATTGCGATGAAGCAAAGTACGGGAAAATCAAAGGTTCTGGCGATTTTCTATCCCGAGCTCACGCTCAATTAGCTGGCAAGGTAGACTCCTCTCTGCTTTTCTACTCATCGCTAGGGGCCATGCTCCCAGCGTAAAGTGATAAGGAAGTGGGAATCAATACTTCAGCCATTCATCAACCTTTGCAGAATTGTTTAGCTCTAAAGACATTGATAAAAATATTTGTGATGGATCGCCCCTTGATTAGAGAAAATGTTCTGGTACACTTAGACTCACTTCACCACCGTTCAGGACATTTCATGATTCATCCAGTTTCCCCTTTACAACCGTACGTGACTTTTTTGTCATGGTACCAATTTGATGTCGTCGAGGATGTGAAGCTTGTCTCTGCTGACGTTTAGCTTTGAGTGTGGAACTGGAGTATATAAACTCACCGTTCGCGTAATCAGCGAGAGAAAAGATTAAATTAGTGGCAATGGCTGGAAGAAGCATCCAAGATAGAATCCAGAGTTTTAACTGGACAATGACAGACGCGCTCAAACTCACCTCAGAACGAATCGATGACGTCGTCTTGCTGCTGCATGTGATGCAGCGAGTGGGGCTAGCAGAACTGTTGGTCGTGTTCTAGACATGGGGACGAGGATCAGGGAGAATAGGACGACTTGAAC
>NZ_JCACCM010000100.1:24791-25945 GCF_059501405.1 Myxacorys sp. | reverse complement strand
CGGTTTAGGTTTAGCGTATTCAGCCCAACTTCACACAATTATCAACACAACCTAGAAACATCTGGCTCAAGTTTGCATGAATATCAAATGGCTTCTACGCGCTAAGAGCCTTGCTAATACTGCTTTTCTGCTTGTTTCTTACGAATACCGTTTTATCTTTTCGTTGAATCTCAAATAAGTCAATTGCTTTAAGTAAATCGCTTAGCTTAGCGTATCCATAGTCACGTAGATTAAACGAGGCTAGATTGGACAGGTGGCTCCCGATCTGAGCAAGTTTCGACCAGCCAGTGTCATCTTGAGTGTCAGCGACAGCACTTTTGAGCAGCGCAACCAATTTGGTGTCTTGTCTCAACTCCTTTGTAGATTTCCTCGCCCCTGCGGATTGCTTTGCAGTATTTTTTGTGGCTGATGCCTTGCACTGTTTCAATTCTTTCGTAGACTTCTTGGACTCGTTGGCAGGTGTAGACTTCTTCAACTCGCTGGTAGGTTTCTTTGCATCCGCAAGGTTCTCAGAAGGCTTAGATTCTCTGGCTTGGCTGAGCTTCTCCAAGTACAAAAATGTAGAACAAGCAGAGACAAAGGGGAGAGGGGTTTTCGCTTCACCAAATCCATACACTTTTAAGCCGTTGGTCAAAATACGCATTACCAATGGAGTGAAGTCACAATCACTAGACACTATTGCAAAGGCATCTAGATGCTGCGTATACAGCAAATCCATAGCGTCAATAATCATTGCTGCATCAGTCGCATTCTTTCCTTTTGTATAGTCAAACTGTTGCACAGGGCGAATAGCACACTCATGCAAACAGTCCTCCCAAGACTTCATTGCAGGCCTCTTCCAATTCCCGTAAGCCTTACGAATGTTCGCAACTCCGTATTTTGCGATTTCAGACAAAATGGCTGAGACTTTTGAAGCGGGAGCATTGTCTGCATCAATTAGGAGAGCAATTTTCAATTCCGATTGCTGCATACTCGACTAAGGGTTGACATCTACCTTGTCATTTAACCCATAAAGTAGCAGAAACCTATCGCCCTACTTGGGAAATGGCATGCTTTGCGTTGTGACCACAGACTAACCTTTATCCTGCGATCGAGGACGATAGATTCTCTTCTTGAGCGCCTTCACCCGGTAGCTCTAAACAGTAGCCTGCACC
>NZ_JCACCM010000100.1:0-24691 GCF_059501405.1 Myxacorys sp. | reverse complement strand
TAATCATCCGCCCCCGCATTGAAGCCTTCTACCTTATTTGAGGTTTGGCTGAGTGCCGTTAGCATCAAAACCGGGATGTCCGCCGTGCGATCGTCGCGCCGCAATCGCTGACAGATGGTAAATCCATCCACCTGCGGTAACATCAGGTCGAGCATGATCAGATCGGGCTGAAGCTGCAACGCCATTGCTTGACCACGAATGCCATCGCCGGCTTGGCTGACATCATAGCCAGCCATCTCTAAATTGACGGCGACCAACTCAGAAATAGCAGCATCATCATCTATAACGAGTATCCGAGGCATTGTGTAGGGCGTTCTGCTAAAGGGTCTTCGATCCAAATTAGAATCTTCAAATAATATGAAGATTCCTGCTCAGATTATACGCAAGGATTCTATTTCTTTCGCTATATAAATTTTATTATACAAAAGAAATTTTTATGCCCTTAGACTCATCTTCTGTAGCGGCGGCGTTAAAAGAATGACGATGCCGACTTCATTCCTGTTTCGTCGCGTTATCGTAGGTGTCCCTCCTTGCGAAGCGGTCGAAGATCTCCCTTATTCCTTGCTTGACAATGCACCAGATTATTGACCTAACGATTACTCAATCCACTACAAGTAGAGGAATCGCTAGAATCTGATCCCCGATCGCTAGAATCTGATCCCCATAGAACTTTTTATCTACCAATTTGCTTTACAATTTGGGCAATCGATCGCTAACTAGTTCTCAAAACATCCTATGAGTATCGGATATGTTGCTCTCGTCCTGCACGCTCATCTACCCTTTGTGCGTCACCCCGAAAGTGATTATGTGCTGGAAGAAGAATGGCTCTATGAAGCGATTACAGAAACGTATGTCCCATTAATTCAGGTGTTTGAGGGACTGAAACGCGATGGAATAGATTTCAAAATCACAATGAGCATGACACCGCCATTGGTGTCTATGCTGCTCGATCCGCTGCTGCAAGAACGCTACGACGAACACTTGGCGCAGCTAGAAGAGTTGACTGAACTAGAGGTCGAACGCCACGCCCACAATGGACACATGCGCTATTTGGCAGAACACTATGCCAAAGAATTTAACGGAGTGCGGCAGACCTGGGAGAAATACGATCGCAACTTGGTTAAAGCCTTTAAGCAGTTTCTCGATAGCGGCAACCTAGAGATCATTACGTGTGGCGCAACGCATGGCTATCTGCCATTGATGAAGATGTATCCGCAGGCCGTGTGGGCACAGCTTCAGGTGGCTTGTGAACACTACCAAGAAACGTTTGGTCGTGCGCCAAAAGGAATTTGGTTGCCAGAATGCGCTTACTACGAAGGGTTGGAGCGCATGGTTGCCGATGCAGGGCTGCGCTATTTCCTGACCGATGGACACGGCATTCTTTATGCTCGTCCTCGTCCTCGCTTTGGCAGCTATGCGCCCATCTTTACTGAGTCGGGAGTCGCGGCGTTCGGACGCGACCACGAATCGTCGCAGCAGGTTTGGTCATCGGAGGTCGGCTATCCCGGCTCTGTGGAGTATCGCGAGTTTTACCGCGATTTGGGCTGGGATGCAGAGTACGAGTACATCAAGCCCTATGTGATGCCCAACGGTCAGCGCAAGAATGTGGGCATCAAGTACCATCGGATCACCGGAAAAGGACTTGGACTGTCGGATAAGCAGCTTTACGATCCGTACTGGGCGCGAGAGAAAGCCGCCGAGAACGCCGCTAACTTCATGTATAACCGGGAGCGGCAAGTCGAAAATCTTTATAGCATGATGCATCGTCCGCCGATCGTGGTGTCGCCTTATGATGCGGAACTCTTCGGGCATTGGTGGTATGAAGGCCCGTGGTTTATTGACTACCTATTCCGCAAATCGTGGTTTGATCAGGGCACGTTTGCCATGACGCATTTGGCGGACTATCTACAGGCCGAACCGACGCAGCAGGTCTGCCGTCCGTCGCAGTCAAGCTGGGGTTACAAAGGGTTCCACGAATATTGGCTAAACGATACGAATGCTTGGATTTATCCACACTTGCATAAATCCGCAGAGCGCATGATCGAACTAAGTAAGCGCGAACCGGCGGATGAGTTGGAATGGCGATCGCTAAATCAAGCGGCAAGAGAACTGCTGTTAGCGCAATCGTCGGACTGGGCATTCATTATGCGGACTGGAACGATGGTTCCTTATGCCGTTAGAAGAACGCGATCGCACCTTCAGCGCTTCAACAAACTCTATGATGATCTGAACATGGGTAAGGTCGATTCGGGCTGGCTAGAGAAGGTCGAATCGATTGACAATATCTTTCCCAGCATCAACTACCGCGTTTACCGACCGTTGTAGTTAGCGATTACTAATATAATAGCGATTAGCAATTAGCGATTAATAATGACAAGAGCAGGGATGATACACATCCCTGCTCTTTGTTTTAGATATCTTTGTTTTAGATATTTATTTCACACCTGTGTTTGCAAGTGCCAACGTTAGCAAGGAACCAAGGATATGCCCAAAGCTCATGGATGCTAAAAATCCAGCAACGCTAATGTTATTGAATAAAGATTTAGAAAACGGTAACGGCATTCTCGCACCGACATGCGGATATTTAATAGTGCGGCTAGCAATCAACAATACGAAAAGACAAGAGCCGATGATCAGGGGCGTTCCTTGCCAGTTAAACAATGCGCTAGATGGAGCCTCTGGAAATGCGGCGGCAAACAAATGAAGCATAGTGCTTACTCCCAAACATTTGATTTGCTCTTTAGTCTTTCGTATTTACTGATATCTAGCGTCCTTCCTATGTCATACCTTCTGCTCTATCTCCTGAGAGATTGATCTAGGTTAAGTTATTTGAACTTTGTGTAGGGGTACGATCGCAGATTAATTCTTAAGCTTGCATCAGCACTGTTTAAGAAGCGAGGCACATATGACATTTACAAATACAGACGCTACTACTTTGGTGTCTAAGTTCAAACAACTTCCGGTCAATGATCAAATTGCGGCACTAGGTCAGATCTATTCCCAAGTAGCCGAATCGGTGCCATCCACCGCATCAAAACAGGTTGAAGATGTGGTGAGAGGGGTTCTGGGGATGCGTCACGAAGGACAAATTCATTTTCTAGGAGATGCGTTGTCTGACACTGATCGCGATGAGGTAGCGCTTGACATTAACCCAAGCAAAGCAATGGCAGAACTGATTCCAGGCGACGGTGTTGAGCCGCCACTCAGCGCTTACGAAGCACTGACTCCGAGCGATCGCTTACTGGTTTGGTCTCAACTCGCTCGTCACATGGGCGATCAATTTGTTGCCCTGCCTGCGGATTATCAAGTATCGGATGCTGCCAAAGAGGTGCTCACAGCGCTTCAGTCGGCTGGTACCGAAGACAAGGTGAATTTCTTGAGTCAGATTGTGTAATTTGATTATGTGATTTGACCTTCATTTCAGCCGTTTGACGCCCAAGAATAGTGTAGATTCTTAATCTGTGACTCGTTTGTAAGAGAGCACTAAATTGCGGATTGCAGGCTACGAATTGCACGTCTTATGTCATTAAAGTCTTGGTCTTTGCGCGGTTCTTCCGGAGACGTGCGTACTCATCGCACGTTCTCTTGGGGTGAGCGAACTTACATTATGGGCGTTCTTAACGTGACGCCCGATAGTTTTAGCGATGGCGGACAATTCAATACGGTAGAGACTGCGCTAAGGCAAGCGCATCAAATGGTGACCGATGGTGCAGATATCCTAGATGTGGGTGGACAATCGACTCGCCCTAATGCAGAAGAGGTGATGCTACAGGAAGAACTCCAGCGTGTGGTTCCAATCATCGAAGCGATTCGCCGAGATTCTACCTTTGCTCAAATTCCGATTTCTGTTGATACAACGCGATCACAGGTCGCAGAAGCCGCGATCACGGCTGGAGCCGATATGATTAACGATATTTCTGGCGGAATATCTGATCCGCAGATTCTAACAACAGCGGCAACGCTTGGTGTTCCAATCATTTTGATGCACATGCGTGGAACACCAAAAACAATGCAAATGTTAACAGAGTATGATGACCTAATCGAAGAGATCCTTCAGTTCTTGGAGCAACGAATTGAAGCGGCGATCGCGGCGGGTGTTAATCGCGATCGTATTATGATTGATCCGGGTATTGGGTTTGCCAAAAAATACGATCAAAGTCTCGAAATTCTGCGCCGTCTGGATGAATTTCAACGTTTGAAGTGCCCGATCTTAGTAGGGGTTTCTCGCAAAAGTTTTATTGGTCATATCCTCAATCAGCCCGATCCGAAAAAGCGAGTTTGGGGGACAGTAGCGGCGTGTGTGGGCGCGATCGCAAAAGGGGCTGACGTGGTTCGCGTTCATGATGTGGCAGAAATGCGGGATGCGTGTCGCGTAGCGGATGCGGTGTGGCGAGCGGTTGTGCCGTAAAAACAAGAGAGTGAGAGAGCTTCGTTGATTCACGGATATTCTTGAGCAAGAATACGCTTAATTTCAGCATCCAGAGCAGGAATTTTATTAGACTTGCCCATTAGATTCAAGCAGCTTGAGACAGTTGGTTCCTGGTCATTCACGGCAAAATCGCTCAAACAGGTCGTTAAAGTCGCTGGGTTGCGCCTCGTAGTTCAACATCTGTTCACTCAGAATGACCCACTTTTGAGAACTCTGAGTCCACAAGTTGCCAACAGGCTTGAGCCAACTTGTATCATCCAATGTTCCGGGTTTTACGTTGGTAATTTTGGAGTTACGAGCAGGATTATGGAATAATCTGGTTCCACATTTCTCACAGAATAAGCAACTCACTTCACGTCCGCTATCAGAGACGCGCTTCCATTGTTTCGGCTGCCCTTGAAGAATTACGACTGCGGCACGAGGAACGGGCATTGACATGCCAAAGGCACTGGAAGATTGCTTCTGACATTCTTTGCAGTGACACGCATAAAGCGTGAGAGGTTCAGCCTGAATCTCGTATCGAATTTGCCCGCACTGACATCCCCCAGTGTAAGGAGTGGTCATACTTTACTGCCCTAAACTAATCTCGACTTTATCCATTGGATGGGTAGAAAAGGTAGCAAAATCAAAACAAGGATATTGAATGGGTTTTGATACAGATGCTACCGTTTGCTGTACAAAAAGCACAAGCCGCTATGCTGAAAGCACAAGAATTAGAAGTGCAAATCAAAGCCCCGTATCGCGCCGCGACGGATGAAGCTCGTCTAGCAGAGTGGAACTTTCACAACTGCGTGCTAGCCATGAAAACGTCTGTAGTGGCGCAATACCGGTCTGACAGCAACCAAGCACAAACGATCGGGCTGAAGAAAAAATCAGCGTACAAGCGTCCCGTTCAGCAGAAAGAAGCTGAAACAGCCCCCGTGTAATCTAGAAAATGAACGTGAAACGCTCCCTGTTGAAGGTTGATTTACCCTCATCTCCGCTCTGCCCCACACTCGGGAACAGGAATGGAGATAAGGGCGACCCTACCAACGAAACTTCTAAGCCCCCTCTCCTCGCAGCTTCTCCAACACACCGCGATCTTCCAACGTCGAAGTGTCTCCAGAAACCTCCACGCCCGCCGCCAAATCGCGCAATAGTCGCCTCATAATTTTGCCCGATCGCGTCTTTGGCAACGCATCCGCAAACCGGATTTCACCCGGACGCGCGATCGCGCCGATCTCATTCACCACATGTTGCTTCAACTCCTTCGCCAACGCATCACTAGACTGATGCGTTCCTTCCAACGTCACAAACGCCACAATGTCTTCACCCTTAACCTCATCGGGTTTACCAACAACTGCCGCTTCTGCCACCGCCGGATGAGACACCAACGCCGACTCGATTTCCATCGTACCTAAACGATGTCCCGCCGAATTGATCACATCATCAACGCGCCCCATCACCCAGAAATAGCCGTCTTCATCCCGACGTGCCCCATCGCCTGCGAAGTAAAGATACTTGCCGTCTTTGGGCGGAATGTGTTCCCAGTAGGTTTTGCGGAAGCGATCGGGGTCACGGTAAACCGTACGCATCATGCCTGGATGAGGATAGCGGATGGCAAGATAGCCGCCTTGATTCGCGCCCACAGAATTGCCTTCAAGATCGACAATATCCGCTTGAATGCCAGGAAACGGCAGCGTCGCTGAACCGGGTTTAGTCGGAATCGCTCCCGGCAGGGCAGTAATCATAATGCCGCCCGTCTCGGTTTGCCACCACGTATCGACGACCGGGCAACGCTCTTTACCAATCACCGTGTGATACCACATCCATGCTTCAGGATTGATCGGTTCGCCCACCGTTCCTAACAAGCGCAACGAAGACAGATCGCGCGAGTTTGGATGCTCATCCCCCAGTTTGATAAACGCCCGAATTGCTGTCGGAGCCGTATATAACACGCTGACGTGATGCTTTTCGATCACGTCCCAAAAGCAGCCCGGATTAGACGCACGGGGCGCACCTTCATACATTACGCTGGTTGCGCCATTGGATAACGGGCCATAAACAACATATGTATGTCCCGTTATCCAACCCACATCCGCCGTACACCAGTACACGTCATTTTCTTGCAGATCAAAAATCCATTGCGTTGTAACGTGCGCAAAGAGATTGTATCCACCTGCTGTGTGAACCACGCCCTTCGGTTTGCCCGTGCTACCCGATGTGTAGAGAACGAACAGCATGTCTTCACTGTCCATCGGCTCTGCGGGGCAGTCAGCAGATGCGGTTGGTTCCAAATCGTGCCACCAAGCATCGCGCTCCTGCATCATGGCGATGTCTTGTCCCGTCCGCTTGACGACCAGCACCTTTTGCACCGGAACCCGCTCATCGCTCATCGCTTTATCGACTTGTTCTTTGAGCGGCACGATCGCGTCTTTGCGCCAGCCTCCATCTGCTGTGACCACCACTTTTGCTTCGACATCAATCAAGCGATCGCGCAATGCTTCGGCACTAAATCCACCAAACACGACTGAGTGCGGCGCACCAATGCGGGCACAGGCCAACATCGCGATCGCCGCTTCCGGAATCATCGGCATATAAATTCCGACGCGATCGCCCTTCTGCACACCGAGATCCTTCAGCACATTGGCAAACTTACAGACTTCCTGATGCAGTTGGGCATAGGTCAGCGTTTTAGAGTCGCCGGGTTCGCCTTCCCAAACGATCGCGGGCTTATCTCGCTTATCGGTGGAGAGATGACGATCTAGACAATTGTACGAAATATTGATTTTGCCGTTCGCAAACCACTTGGCAAACGGCGGATTGCTCCAATCCAACACGCTGTCCCACCCTTGGAACCAATGCAATTCTTGTTTTGCCAAATCTGCCCAAAATGTTTCTGGATCGGCAGAGGCGCGATCGTACAACGCGCGGTAGTCATCAAGGCTCTTAATCCGGGCGTTTTGAGAAAACTCTGGGCTTGGATGAAACAAGCGGTTTTCGTGAAGGATAGATTCGATGGTTGGCTGAGACATAGCAAAAGAAGGAATGAGGGAGGGCGTTGCCCCGCGCCTAGCGCCAAAGGCGCAAGCTCCGAAGGACATAGCGCAGAGCGCAACTCCGTAGGAACCGCGAGGAGGGATGAAGGATGAAGATCAGAGAGTCTTAAATCAGTTCACCTCTCCTTGCAAAGCGTTGCCGAAGGCGTCCCTCTTTGCGAAGCGTTACCGCAGCTGTACCTTCATCCCTCTAGAAAACGATACTGGTTTCTCACGCAGTTCGGCAAACGTGAATCTTGAGTTTCGTTAACGATTCAAACCTGAATTATTTGAGGATTAACACCGTTCTTCTCAAACTGGATTCTGCTTTTTGTCCTGAATTAATAAGGGATAAAAATCCGCTACACTAAAGAACTTCAATTCATTCGGGTAATCCAGCCGTTGAATACTATAACGGACAGCCCGTTCAGAATTTAGACATCACAGCGAGGGCAGCGTGGCAACAACACAACCAAAACCCAATTCCCGCAATTGGCAAAGCCAAGCTCCAAAGGATCAAACCCGAGTTCCTTCTGCGAACTGGCCAATCGACGAGCTTCCCGGAATTGCCGCCGCCGATCTCAAACGGTTACATGCTCAAGGCATCCGAACGACGTTCAACTTGCTGAGCCTCGGATACACGCCAGAGAAACGAAACATCCTTGCCAGTAGCCTCGAAATTCACATTCGACACATCAATAAGTGGATTGCCCTAGCTGACCTTGCCCGCATTCCGGGCGTTGGCTGTCAGCACTGCGGCTTACTGCTTCATGCTGGGGTTGCCTCTCCGGCTCAGCTCAGCCAAACCCCGATCGCGGGACTGCATCGCCAGATCTTAAAGCTCCAAGTGGCCATGATGCAGCGCCGCGACCTTTGTCCAACCCCTGACCAAATCGCTCAGTGGGTTCAGCAAGCCCAACGGCTCCGTTAAGGGTCATTACCATTTTTTTCGGAACGTATCCCCTTCTTCAAACTCAGGGAACCCTATAAACGGGAGTCTCAACCCTCAGTCTGGATACCAAAACATTCCTTTAATACCCTCCGGGTCGCTCATGAACCCCAACGTTCTATAAAAATTTACGACTTGAGGATCGGCAAACAGCGTAATGTTGCTAATGTCTTCGCCCCGCAGCTTCTTAATCATGAATCGCATTAATGCCTTGCCCATTCCCTTACCCTGGAACTCTGGATGCACCACTACATCCCAAATGGTGGCATTAAACGCATGGTCAGAGGTTGCTCGGGCAAACCCGACTAACCGACGCTGCATTCCCCGCTGCTCCCACATCGAGACGACCAGAAAGCTATGCTGGATTGCCTTCTTTACCTTTCTCAACGGTCGCCGCGACCAGCCGACCGCATCGCACAACTCCTCTAGCTCGTACAAGTCGATCTCTCGTTCCGTACTAAAAAAGACCCGTGAATTTGCGCGATCGCCCGCTCCTTCTACCGCAACGCGCTCAGATGCGACAGTACTGGCAGTCGAGGGAACATCAGACCCACTAAATAAGCTTTTCCAAAAACCCATGCGAGCGTGGTGAAGGTAGCAACAGTTAAATCAAGTACTAGATAGTATATCTCTCCAATTCTCCGGATATCGCTCTCTCAATCAGCATGTTTCGAGATTTCTCTATTCCTTCGTCGTTCTAGATCAAAATGATGTCGATTTGTAACGATTTTTTTAATCAATATAAGCTCCTCTTTCGTTTACGCTTTTACTCTAGTGGGCATTCCTACCTTCAATTATGGCTCTGGGCTTAAAACCAACAACCTTAGAACTGCTAAAGCGCTTCAACCGAGCGTTTCCTCAGTTTTACGAGCAATTTGTCAGCAGCGAAATTCAGCTTCAGAACCTAAGACTTGCCTACCAACTCTATCGCACCAAGCAAGCGGTGATTGAGCTAAAACCTGAAGGCAATAAAAGTGCGCTGCATTTTGCTTATCGAAACCAGTCGTTCTTGTTAAGCGATATCTTTGGCGTTTTGGCGGCTTATGGTCTAACAATTCACAGTTTGAGTCTGTATGGGCAAATCTATCCACCCATGCTGGTGTTTATAAAGCTGATTGTGTCACGCAGTGGCAAAGCCTTGACCGATAAAACCTCTGACAATGTGTGCCGAGCAATTCGTGAGGCGTTGGCTGGACGATTTGAAGTTGAAGAAATGTTGGCAGTTGAATTTAATCTGGATGCAGGCTTAGAGCAGGTTGAAACAGAGTTCTACGTTGATCCAGTCTTTCACCTGCCTGCCCTTCTGATCGAAGCCGATAACCAACCTGGACTTTTCTACAAAGTAATGTACGCGATTTGGCAAGAAGACTTGCTGGTGGTAAATGCAAATCTACTCGTGTGGAGGGGTCGGACTCGCCTCATTCTCTACCTGTTAGGGCCGAATGAAAGCTTAATTCCAGAATATTTAGGACAAAAAATTGCTGAAGGCGTCAAGCAACGTCTATTAGGACGCAGATTCTAGCCGATTAAATACCGCCTCTAAGCATAAAGCAGCGCTTTCAGCACTCGCGTTGTAATGTTAACTTCTTACGATCGCGTCCCTCGAAGGGCAGTTTATCTGGCTCCTCAGATCGCCCACCACGTAAGCAAGCATCTTAAACTCCTGACCACTGACCTAGACGCTGAGTAGTTTTCAGGACGAGAACTCGAAGAGCTTGAGTTGGTTGACACGAAGATCAATCGCCATATCAGCCACTGCTTTAATTCAGCTAATAGGTTGGGCTAGCGCATCAGTAGAATCCGAATAGACGCGATTTTCTTGTTTTTGTTCCGAGTAATTTTATAGCGGATAACAACATCAGCGGATAGCAACATCGATCGTAAATCTTGCAACGACAGGCACAATTTTTGCTCCGCAATCTGGACGTGTAGCACTTTCGAGAAAGCAGCTGAGTTTCCTTACTCGCCATTGATAGGCCTCCAGTTTTGCTAATTGCTGAAGGCTCACTCTTTACAATCGGTTACCCCGGGAACAAGCATCTATTTCAGTGACACTCTTTAAAGAGTCTAAAATCTGTTTCGTTCTTTAAATCAACAACAAAACAACTTGATTTAGTATCCACAAAGTAGAATTTCAAGTTTAGAATTAAGTTGCACCGTTTATACGTAAGCTAAGCAATTTAACAAAGCGACTGTTCAAGCAACAGGTATTTTCACTCATTCATTTTTGCTTTCACCTTGAAGCAGCAGACGCATTGTGAATCTATGAATATTGCTTTGTTCCTTGAGTACTTGCATTTCTAAGCTTGCTTAACTTTCTGGTGACGTTGCTTTACCTGATGAAACAAGAAATGTTGGTTTTTCCGCACATTTCGCACTCAGTGCTCTCAATTCTAAACATTCCATCACCCTGTTAGTGTCCTTCTTTCACGGTTGTAGTGCGCAGTTCAGCTTTGCACCATAAACTAAACGACACTTGGTTTGCCCAATTTTTTCACGTTCAAGGTTAAATTAACCCTTTAGTAGGACGGCAACCCTACAGGCAAGATTGTTAACCTAATAGATGTAACTAATTCTTGTTCACATCCTTTCTGCAAGCAAGTCGTTTCTCACATGCCTGGAATCAGACAGATGAAATTTGAGGATATCTATCAGTTTTTCAAAGATCCACCTCCTTTTTACCTAAACAAGGAGTTAGCGGTCTGTTACGTTCTCGCCATACTTCTGCGAGGCGATTCTTACGGTACAGAACTCATTCAACTTCTAGAGACCGAATATCCGCTTTATCGTCTTTCCGATACGGTGCTTTATAGTGCGCTTAAGTTTCTGGAAGACGAAGAGATGGTCACGGGCTACTGGAAAAAGGTAGAAGGCAGAGGTCGTCCCCGCCGGATGTACCAGATTCGCTCGGAGGCGATGCAACAGGCTCAAGATCTAGCTCACCTTTGGCAAGATTATGCAGTGCAGAAGGATACTCCGGTTCCTCAAACTGCTGCATCTGAGAAGTAGACGATTTGTACAGATCACGACTAATGCCCTTGCAGGCTACAATTTTGTCTACACTGAGGGTGTAAGCAGGATTTTTGTTACCTGAGCTACACCATGAATGATTCTGTGATCGCTTCTACACTGGTTCTGACTGTTCTGTTGATGGTCGGTCTGTTCTTCTTTATCCGTGCTTCGACTAAGGACAGGATTCAGCAAGTTAGGCTAATCTCTAAGCAGACAGAGGAATCTCTCTTAAACCAGTTGCGACAGTACTTTGGGGAGCGGGCCTACCACGTTGCGGCGATCGATGCAGCAACTAATCAAGTCACCTTTGAAGGCAAAGTACGTCCCAGCTTGTTTCTAGCGATTTTCCTGTCGCTGCTTGCCGCCATTGGCATGCTTTGCCTAGTGCTAGTCATCTCAATGGTGTTACCAAGCGGATCTGCTTTCTGGCTCAGCTTGTTGCTCCTGTCACCTTTAGCAGGAGTTTTTTATTGGCGAGGTGCGGGACGGATTGAGCAGGTTTCCCTAAAAGTTGAGCCAATTGAACCTGAATTGTCATTCAGCAGTTCGCCAAGCTCTGACGAAAGTGCGAAGAGCGTGATTATTGTCAGAGCGCATCGGGACGAGTTAGCAGAATTACAGCGTACTCTCAGCTTAAGTGCATCAGAGTAACGCAAAGAATTTATAAAAGTGTTCGATTTGATGCTAAAGCAAAGACCTCATCTGATGAATAATCAAATGAGGTCTTTGCTTTAGCGGAAAACCAATACTCTTAGTAGTCAAGTGCACAATAGATCGTCCAAAAACCTGGACTTCCAGCAAAGCTACATCTACCTATCCGCACAAAGAGGCAAATGAAGAGCAATAACTAGCGACTTCGACTGGCAACTGTCACTGGTTCCACATCGTCATCATCCGGGGATTTTAAGCTAGGGAACAAGAAATGGTTTTCTTCGACGTATTGAGCGCCGAACAGTCCTTTCTCAGCCCAAAAATACCGATCGGTCGTATGCTCGTTTCGCTTCACTAGCAACAAAGCAGGCGGCGCAATTCCTTCAGAGTGAATGAACTTTCGAGCAGCCGTCACAGGTTTATCTTCGCCACAATCAATGCTAAACTGAGGAACGTTTTCGAGAATTCTCCGTCCTTCCTGACGCCGCCGACTCTTCCGCTTACGTCTCCTTGCCAAACCCCTTACCTCCTTATTTTGACTGCCAATGCTGTAGTGATCGTTACAAAATCCGTCGCAAGTATATCGACTCTAGTCCTGAATTTCAACTGCTCTTAACGCATCTATACAAAGTTTTAAGCTGCTTATAAAGTAAAGTTGAAATTCTTAATTCTAGTTGAATAACTCTATCACTTGCTACCCTTAGATATCAAGGACTTTGTTCGCCTTCTAGACCCCTCAGCCCCTGTGAGAAGCTGGCTCGGAGTCTATTTTTATTCCTATCAGGAGTAGGAAAATCTGGGTTTGAAGCTACTCCTACCTCTTGCTGAAGCGATCGCTTGCCCGCTCTCAAGGGGGTCGTCAAGCAGAGTCTGAAGGAGCGCGCTCATATGTTGATGCCTACTAGTTCTGAATTCGTTGCGCTTTGCCGCTCACAAGTAGCACTGCTCACTCAAGCGTTTGGGGCATCGCTGAGCATTGTTTATCTTACCGAAGAATGGGTTGAAAATACACAAACACAACTCGTTGCGATCGCCGCCTATCCCGATATTTCAGTTGCTTTGGAGAAAGTGAATCGCCTCGCTCCAGCATCAGATCGATTGAAAAACGAGGAATTGACTCCTGAACTTGAGTTTGAGGCCACTTTTTTCCCAGCAAAGCCAAATGCCCTTGCTCAGCAACAGCAACTTATTCTTCCGCTTGTGCATGAAGAAATGGTGCTGGGGTTGCTGGTGACAGAGCGAGAGGATCGACTATGGACAACCTGGGAACGAGGACAAATTCAGCGAGTTGCAGATACGTTATCGCTGGCGTGCGTAATGGATCAGCGATCGCAGTGGTTAGAAGAAACGCATCATCAGCAGCGCCTCGTGCAAAGGCAGCAGCACGACATGCTGGATAATTTGGTACATCAATTACGCAGTCCTCTCACGGCGCTGCGAACGTTCGGTAAACTGCTGTCAAAACGGCTAAGGCCAGAGGACAGGAATCAACAAATTGCCAATAGCATCCTGCGAGAGAGCGATCGCTTGCAAGACCTACTTCAACAAGTGGACGGGGCGATTGACCTCGGGAGTGCAGATCTGCTGCCCGACTATGAAGCGGCTTCAGAACCTCCTAAACAACCGATTCCTCTACTACCAGCGGGTGTGTTGACCGCATCGAATTTGGAGTTGGAGCCGTGTTCTGTGGTTGACATTTTGCAGCCGCTTTTAGAATCAGCAACGGCGATCGCGCACGACAAAGGATTGACAATCCGAACAGAAATTCCAACCTCTGTTGCCTCAGTGTTGGGCAATTGCGGGGCAGTGCGAGAAGTCTTAAGCAATTTGCTTGACAATGCGCTGAAGTACACACCAACGGGCGGACAGGTGCATGTGAAGATTGATCAGGGGGCTAGCTGGGTCAGTGTCTGGATTACTGACACCGGATTCGGGATTCCTCAAGAAGACTTGCCCCATATGTTTGAGCGCCATTATCGGGGAGTGCAAGCTCAAGGCAACATTCCGGGGACAGGATTAGGACTCGCGATCGCGCGTCGCCTGATTGAGCAGATGCAGGGAAAGATTGAGGTGTTTAGCCCCATAAAAAACGATGGCTGGATCAGTCGAAATGCTGATCAGCCACCGTCTGGAAAAGGCACTACTTTCGTAGTTGGATTACCCGTAAGGGAGAGTGCTTAGAAGATCCACATTGCACCTTCTAAGCATGAGCCTTACTGACGCGGAATCTGCAAGTCAGTAGTCAGACGCAGATTCAAATCGCTATTCGGACGGATGGAGATCAAGTCAATGCGATCGCCGCCGAAGATCAAGCCAGCCAACGCACCAACGCCCGTTCCAATCAGAACTTCGCCCGCTTTGATGTTGCGATCACCCGTAACGGCTGAAATTCCAGCAGCAGCGGCTGAACCCAACGCAGCATCCTTCAGAATTGTTCCGGTGTTTGCACCACGACGAATCGATTCGGTTTGGGTGATTGCATCAGAGGTTGCTGCGATTGGCAGTCTCTGACCATTGGCCAACACGAGTTCTGAAGCCACAAACTGAGCTGCACCTTGAGATACGACTAATTGACCCGCAACCTGGCTTCCAGATGGAATTAGAACAGTGCCATCGGACGTAACGACGTTTTGAGCAACCGTCAGCGTGATCGGTGTAGGATTAGGCTCGTTTTTAGCTAACAGAACTTTGTCCGCGCGATCGTACCGGAGAGGAATCGACGTTCCAGAAGGAATAGTCAAGGTTTGAGGAGCCACAACCTGACCAACAATGTAAGGTGACTGAATCGCCGCAACTGTTCCAGTGCTGACCAATGCTTGATAGATAAATGCCGCCACATCAGCGCGAGTAGCCGTCTGATTTGGGGTCAGAGACCTCACATCAGGGTAGTTCACAACGATCCGGCGCTCTGTAGCAGCGGCAATGCTGTTGCGAGCGTAGCCCGGAATATTGTTGGCATCGCTGTACGCCTGAAGCAGTGCATCTGCCGATCCGGTTGTGGTGTAGTTCAAACCACTTGCCAGAGACACCAACACCTGAGCGCGAGGAATATTTTCATTCGGGCGGAATGTACCGCCAGGATACCCTGCTAAAAAGCCACTTGTATACGCATCTTGAATGGCTTGATATCCCCAATAATTAGATGGAACATCTACAAAGTTAATTGGAGTTCTGACATCTTGAGCATTTGGAAAAGCCTTGCGAATCATGGCCGCAAATTGAGCGCGAGTGACGGCTTCATTTGGGCGAAAAGATCCATCAGGAAATCCTTCAATGATGTTTCGTGAAGCAAGTTCTTGAATGAATTGAGCCGCCCAATAATCAGACGAAACATCAGGAAAAGTAGCTTGGGCAAATGCTGGCGCGATCATGACGATCGGAGCCGTTGCACCTGCTGTAAGGCCGAGAGCGAGGAGTAGAGCCGTTCCAGACTTGAAGTTGCTATGCATATGAAGACGTTCCCAAGTAAACCAGTAATCTTTTGTGTTGATTAAGTAGACCTTGATTGACTTACCTAAGTTCCTGCATCTTACTACAGAAGGAAATAAGTTCATTTCTGAAAGATGCGGTTATTTTCAGAGGTTTTGTTTGCCTTTGGTCTACTTTTTCTATATACCCAATTGACGCAACAGTTCCCGAAGAAGTTGCTAAATCTAGGACACTTCCTAAACTGGTTAATAACAAGTTGGGGTGGGGGGTGAGAGTCCTCATTGAGAATTAATTGCTTGTTAAGTTGGGGAATGGGAGATGCAGCAGAAAAGGGTTCAAGAACAGAGTTCACTAGACAGCATTACTAACGGGTGTTAGTGACGGGCGGTTAGCATACGATGAGTAGGAATTGAATCGAGGATATTAGAAGATTGACGCCATTCAACTCTGGAGGGTTGCTGCCCCGCTATCAAGCAAAACAGGTGAAAGAGGCAGGCAAGCAATATTATGTGAGTGCGGAAGGAGATCGGCTTCCTAGCGTCACGACGATTCTCAATGCGACAAAACCTCCTGAAGATTGGGATCGGTTGATGAACTGGAAACAGCGCGTTGGCATTGAGCAGGCGGCTCAGATTAGTCAAACTGCTAGTCGTCGGGGAACTGGAACTCACCGACACATTCAGCACTATTTGGAGGGTAAAGAGGTAAATTGCCCAGAAGCGATTCGCCCCTACTGGGACAGCGTTCAGCCTGTTCTAACGTCAGTTGAAGCAGTGCGACTGGTTGAAGGAATTGTGGTACATGACGATTTAGGATATGCAGGCATCGTCGATTGTGTCGCGAGCTATGAAGGTGTACCGTGCATTTGCGAGTGGAAGACGGCAAATAAACCGAAGCGATCGCTAGATCATCTCTATGACTACCCGCTGCAAATTGCGGCCTACTGGGGGGCAGTAAATCGTCTCTATGATCTCGATATTCAACACGCGCTGCTCGCGATCGCAGTGCCGGATCTGCCCGCTGAGGTGTTTTGGTTTGAGCAAGACGCGATCGCCCACTATTGGCAGCAGTGGGAAACCCGTGTCAAAACCTATTGGCGTCGGCTTGGCTATTTTAGGTAAGCGCTACCCAATCTGCTTCGCGTACAATTCTGATTGAATTTGAGCCGGAGTAAACGCGCCGTACTCGGTGACGATCGCGCTAATTAAACTGGCAGGAGTAACATCAAAGGCAGGATTGTAATATTCGACCCCAGGCGGACAGAGAATCGTGTCTCCAATCTGATACACCTCTTCCGGATCGCGTTCTTCGATGGGAATTTGGCTACCGTCTGCGATCGTAAAATCGATCGTCGATAGCGGAGCTGCCACAAAAAACGGAATGTTGTGTGCTTTCGCAATCAACGCCACGCTATAAGTTCCAATCTTGTTGGCAGCATCTCCGTTGGCAGCAATGCGATCGGCTCCGACAACCACAGCATCAATCATGCCCCGCTTCATGCAGTGCGCTGCCATACTATCGGTAATTACTGTGACGGGCATTGCTTCTTGCACACATTCCCAAGCGGTAAGTTTTGCGCCTTGCAGCCGAGGACGGGTTTCATCAACGTAGATGCGCTCCAAGCGATTCGCTCGCCAAGCTGAACGCACAACACCAAGTGCCGTTCCATATCCGGCAGTAGCTAATGCGCCCGCGTTGCAATGGGTTAGCAACCTCAGCTTTGCGGGTGCTTTTGGCAGAACAGATAAGCCTTGTTCCCCGATATCTCGGCACGTTTGCAGATCGTCAGCATTGATCTGTTTTGCCGTTTGAAGGAGCGTTTCCTTCAGATAATCAACGGAGCCAAGGGTTTGCCGAGCAGTCTTCAGCATCCGCTCGATCGCCCAAAATAAATTTACAGCCGTTGGACGAGTGACTCGCAACGTCTCTGCTACGGTTTCTAATTCGGTGAGGAAGCGATCGCGCTCTGTCGTCTCAATTTCTCGTGCGCCCAAGTACATGCCATAGGCGGCTGCCACCCCGATCGCAGGCGCACCCCGAACAATCATTGTCTTAATTGCCCGTGCCATGTCATCACAGCGGCTGATTTCGACAAACGCAAATTCATTCGGTAAGCGCGTTTGATCAATCAGCAGAACGCGACCGTGCAAACTTCCAGAGGAATCGTTTTGCCAAATAACGGGATAAACCTGGTTAATCAGAGACATGATGGGCTTATCTGAAGAGCAGCACTCTAATATTACCCTCAAACTATAATCTCGATTTGCACCCCTCCAGTTTTGGCACAATAACCGTACTAAGCAGGATTGCTGAATGTCTCGAGCAACCAAAGATTGACCGCGCCATCCTCCCTACTCTGACTCTGTTTGAGCGCTTCTTCTAATGAAAGCGGAAATCTCGGTAACGCTCTAGATCAAACACTTTAAATCAATGGTAGCGCTGATACAGCAGTGAGTTGTAGATCGCAACCATCCACAACTCACTGCCAATAGCAAACGTAAAATTAGCCGACCGCGACAGGCTGTTTGCTAAACAACTTGAGAATCCGGTCTGCCATTTGAGGCGGCGTTAGGTCTAGATCTGCTTTGGACTCCTCCGCAGTAGCGTGATCTACCAGAAGGTCAGGAACGCCGATTCGAGTGACTGGCACAACCACATCGGCATCCATCATCGCCTCGAGCAGCGCTGAGCCGAATCCGCCTTGCAGACAGCCCTCTTCTAGGGTGACGACTCGACCGATCTGTTGGGCCAACGGCAAAATTAGTTCGGTATCGAGCGGTTTGGCAAATCGGGCATTCACAACGGTTGCTTCAATGCCATGTTCTGTAAGGATTTCGGCGGTCTGCATTGCAGGGTAGACCATTGAGCCATACGCGACCAGCAGAATGTCATCTCCTTGACGAAGAATTTCACCTTTACCGATCGGGAGCGGTTCCCACCCTTCTTCCATGAGAGGCACGCCGTAGCCGTTGCCTCTGGGATAGCGCATTGCGATCGCGCCCTCGGTATGATTAATTCCGGTTACAACCATGCGCTGAAGTTCGGCTTCGTCTTTTGGAGCCATCAGCACCATGTTGGGAATGCATCGCAGGTAGGCAATATCGTACATACCTTGGTGAGTTGGCCCGTCGGAGCCAACAATGCCAGCGCGATCCATGCAGAAAAAGACAGGCAACTTCTGAATGCAAACATCGTGAATAATCTGGTCAAACCCTCGTTGTAAGAAGGTTGAATAAATCGTAACGACGGGGCGCATTCCTTCACAGGCAAGACCTGCTGCCAGCGTGACAGCGTGCTGCTCAGCAATGCCGACATCAACGTACTGCTTGGGCACTCGCTTTTGCAGAATGTCTAACCCGGTTCCGGTCGCCATTGCGGCAGTGATACCGATGATTCTAGGATCATTTTCTGTCAGTTTGGACAAGGTTTCGCCAAACACTTTAGAGTATCCGGGAGGCTTCGGTTTACTCGACGGATTGCCCTTTCCAGTAATCAGGTTGAACGGCGTTTGAGCGTGGTAGCCCACCTGATCGGCTTCTGCGATCGCGTACCCTTTTCCTTTTACTGTAGACACATGTACCAGCACCGGGCCTTGAATCTGATGAGCTTCTTTAAACATCGCAATCAGTTCTTCCAGGTTGTGCCCATCGACTGGACCCATGTAGGTGAAGCCTAATTCTTCAAACACCGCTCCCACTTTGGGTACAGCAAGCCGCTTCATGCCTTCTTTGAGACGCGATAGCTCCGGGGAGAAGGGTAAATTCTTAAACTGTTCTTCTAAATTATCAGACAGAAACTGGACGGGCGGACTGAGGCGCATTTTGTTGAGATAGCGAGGAATGGCTCCCACATTGGGAGAAATCGACATCTCATTATCGTTAAGGACAACCAGTAAGTTGGTTTTGGGCAAATGTCCAGCGTGGTTAATCGCTTCTAGCGCCATTCCGCCCGTTAGCGCACCGTCCCCAATGACCGCAACAGTCTTAAACTTCTCACCCTTAGCATCTCGCGCCAGCGCCATGCCTAGGGCTGCTGAGATACTCGTGGAAGCATGACCCGCGCCAAAGTGATCAAACTCGTTTTCGCTCCGCTTAAGGTATCCGGCGATGCCATCTTTTTGACGCAGCGTATCGAAATGGGCATAGCGCCCCGTGATCAGTTTGTGGGGGTATGCTTGGTGCCCAACATCCCAAATCACTTTGTCGCGGTCGAGGTCGAGGGTTTGATAAAGAGCCAGGGTCAACTCGACGACACCCAATCCAGGACCGAGGTGTCCCCCGATCGTTGCTACGGTTTGCAGGTGCTTCTCGCGAATCTGTCTAGCGATTTGTTGAAGTTGATGAATCGACAGACCGTGCAACTGGTTTGGGTGGGTTAATTCACTCAGATGCATACCGGGATATCCTTCGGATAATGTGGTAGGTAGTTTATACCTTCTTTCTCTTAACACTGTAGTCCATTGAGGGGGACGATCCTATCTCTTTAGCCGTCATCCCCGTCCTGTGGCACAATTTTCTCTGAAGCCAGACCGTTGCGATTTGTAACTACTATGCCTAACCTCATGAGATTCCGGTTGCCCGTTGCCCAGGTAATTACGGTAAGTCTAGTCGCCCTTGCCCTGCCGCCTGCACCTGCTCGCTCGGCGGTGCTAGACGACTTATTTGAACGTCCCGGACCAAATCTCTACCGTCAGTGTGCCACTGACCTATTGCGTGCCAAAGTTCCCAATGCTGTCGCTGCCGCTGCCTGTTCTAATACGGTGCGCCCTGATGATTTGGGCGTTTGCGTGCGTCGGATGGCAGAAGTTCAGGTTGCGGGAGAGCAAGCGGTAGAGGTGTGTCGTCGAGTGCGTCGCCCGCTAGAAGCAGGAACCTGCGTGGTCCATATTAGTCGCAATGCGGCGCAGACGCTTTTTGCAGATGTGCTAGAGGGCTGTCGTCGCACTCTCTTACCCCTCAGCTTTTCGCAATGTGTGGTGGGGTTGAATCGAGACTTAAATCTAGCGACCAAGCAAGCGATCGATACGTGTCTCGATACGAGCGATCGTCCCCGTGATGTGTTACCTGTGTCTATTCCTGGCTCTAATCTTCCGCCAAGAATTCCGACGATTACGCCATCAACGAGTCCGACAACGCCCGATACGCCGCTGCCGCCATCCGCGTCACCGACTCAACTGAGGACAACGCCAAACACAACACCAGACACAACGCCAAATCTCTCTCTTCCTCAGAGAAACTAAACAGAGAAACTAAACGTAATAGCTTGTCGGGATTGATTCGTGCCCATTTTCAGCGAAATTTGGTAAAACCGATCTAAGATCGACAAGCTCAACCGGAATTCGTAGTTCAGAATTGAGCAACTTTGACGAACTACGAATTGCACCTTACGAAATTAGTGTCTCAATGCTTGATATTCAAAAGCTTTTAGCAGAAGAACTTGCCCTTCGTCCCGCGCAGGTGAAGAGTGCGCTGGAGCTGTTTGCAGAAGGAGCGACGGTTCCGTTTATTGCGCGGTATCGCAAAGAGCGGACGGGAGAACTGGATGAGGTGCAGTTGCGTGATCTCAGCGATCGCTACGCCTACCTCACAGAACTAGAAGAGCGCAAGACCAGCATTCTTCAATCGATCGAGTCTCAGGGTAAACTCACACCAGAGTTGAAGACTCAGATCGAATCCTGTTTGCAAAAAAACGAATTGGAAGATCTGTATTTGCCTTACCGTCCGAAGCGCCGGACGCGGGCAACGATCGCGAAAGAAAAAGGATTAGAAGCGTTAGCCAGCTGGATAAAAGCGCTGAATGAGTCAGGCAGTTCGGCATCGCTGGAGACGGAAGCGGCGAAGTATATTTCCGAAGAGAAAGGGGTGAAAACGGCGGAAGAAGCGTTGCGAGGCGCGTCTGATATTTTGGCAGAAGAAGTATCTGAAAAAGCCAATCTTCGAGCTTACTTGCGGGAGTTTCTGCTGGAAACGGGCGCATTCAGTTCGAGCCTCAAAGCGGATCATCCTGAAGGAACGACGAAATTTGAGATGTATCGGAAGTTTCAAGCCAGCGTGAGCGCGATCGCGCCTCACAATTTACTCGCGCTGTGTCGGGGTGAAACAGAAGGTATTCTCACTGTTGATTTGGTGTTTGACGAAGATGCGGTTCAGCACTATCTAGAAACGCAAGAAATTCGCACGAAAGCACAACCCGTTCGCGCATTTTATCGGGCAATGCTAACCGATGCGTTTAATCGGTTGATGCGAAATTCGTTAATTAGTGAAGTGAGAGCCGAGAAGAAACAAGAGGCGGATATCGAATCGATCAAAACGTTTGAAACGAATTTGCGTGAGTTATTGTTATCTGCTCCGGCAGGAATGAAACCAACGTTAGCGCTTGATCCGGGATTCCGCACGGGTTGTAAGGTTGCCGTGTTAGATCAAACTGGAAAATTTTTGCAGTATCAAGCCGTTTTTCCTCACACTGGAGAAGAGAAGCGCAAACAAGCGGCTGTAACGCTAAAGCAATTGATTCAGAAGTATAAGGTTGAGTTAATTGCGATTGGGAATGGAACGGCAAGTCGAGAAACCGATGAATTCGTCGGAGAGGTTTTAGCAACACTAGAGCAAAAGCCGATTAAAGTGATTGTGAATGAGTCGGGAGCCTCGATTTATTCTGCAAGTGACGTTGCGATCGCAGAGTTTCCCGATCTGGACATCACGGTTCGAGGCGCAATTAGTATTGGTCGTCGTTTACAAGATCCGTTAGCAGAATTGGTTAAGCTTGACCCGAAATCAATCGGCGTGGGGCAATACCAGCACGATGTCGATCAAAAATTGCTGAAAAAGAAGCTAGGCGAGACGATTGAGAGTTGCGTTAACTTTGTCGGCGTTGATCTCAATATGGCATCCAAAGAATTGCTGACTTCTGTTTCTGGCATTAGTGCAACCATTGCCAATAACATTGTGGCGTATCGCAACGAAAACGGAGCCTTCCGCGATCGCAAAGCATTACTCAAAGTGCCGAAATTAGGACCAAAGGCATTCGAGCAAGCGGCAGGATTTTTGCGAATTCGAGATGGTGCAAATCCGCTCGACAATACTGCCGTTCACCCGGAACGGTATTCGCTGGTGAGCGCGATCGCAAAAGATCTATCGGTTCCGTTGGCCCAAACGCCTCAAATTGCAGAGCAACTCAGTAAGAACCTGAAAAAATACATCACCGATGCCGTTGGTGAACCGACGCTCCGCGACATCATTCGCGAATTGGAAAAACCGGGACGCGATCCGCGTGCTGAATTTAAGTACGCGACGTTTAAGGAAGGAATTAAAGAAATTTCTGACTTGCGGGTTGGCATGGAACTAGAAGGCGTGGTTACAAACGTTGCAAACTTTGGTGCGTTTGTAGATGTTGGCGTACACCAAGATGGATTGGTGCATGTGTCACAACTGAGCGATCGCTTTGTCAGCGATCCGAACCAAATTGTGAAGGTGGGTCAAGTTGTGAAGGTGCGGGTGATGGAAGTCAACGAGAATTTGAAACGAATCAGTTTGTCAATGCGAACAGGTGAAAAGCTAGATCGAAATGCCAATATGCCGAAGAAAGATCATAAACAGATCGAGAAACCAGAGCGAAACGCTAATGCTGCTAAGAAAGATCAAAAACAGCCGGAAAAACCTGTAACGCTGGATGATCTAAAAGCTAAATTTGGAAAGAGACGCTAAGCGCATGTTAGCGTCTCCTTTGAAGTTGCGCAAAGCGCTACGCAGGCATTAACCCAAGTCAAAACACTGCCTATGTTGCCGACTGATTTACTGATGCACCGCTTTAGCGGAGAAGAAGTGGTTCCTAAGCGGCTCAACCTCGACTCACAAACGCTCGCGATCGCAGATGATGTGATTGCGTTGTTTCGGGATGCCAAAGGCAAGAGCAAAGGTGAGCTGAGTCGGCAGCTTTTAGAACTTGAGGGCGAAGAAACGGACTACCGGATTAAACGCGGACTTGCCCACTTATTAAATGGTTCATTTAGCACGTTTGAAACGATTAGTCCGCTCGATCCGCCGATGTTGCGCGATCGCGTCTTTGCGCTGTCTTCTCAATCTGTGCCTAGCCCGACTGCTACTCAAATGACGTTAGAGAAGGTGGCAGACTTGCTGGGTCAAGAACTTGGACACGAAGTGTTGCTCGAACAAGTCAAATCGGGACTTTATGCCGATCTGCCGGACAATCAAATTTTGGTGGATTTTGAAGCGCCAACGTCCGAAGCGTTGATCCA
The DNA here is from genome assembly GCF_059501405.1 of Myxacorys sp. NCBI lineage: Bacteria > Bacillati > Cyanobacteriota > Cyanophyceae > Leptolyngbyales > Leptolyngbyaceae > Myxacorys > Myxacorys sp. The sequence continues at coordinate 950 of NZ_JCACCM010000100.1, read as the reverse complement.
TCGCTATAACTTATCTCAAGTGCAAGGCGTGTTCTATCGTGCGAGTCACATGACGATCAACGCGCATCGCAATGATCCGGGACAATATAAATTGCTGTTTCGCTACGTCAAGTTATTTCAACTCATGACGTATATCGAGGGCGACGCGGATCACGGATTTACCCTCACGATCGATGGCCCGACGAGTTTGTTTAAGCCTTCGACGCGGTATGGACTAGCGATCGCTAAGCTACTGCCTGCTCTGCTCCACGTTACCAAATGGAGCATTTCTGCCCAGTTACAGATTAACGACAGCTACTCTGGTAAAACTCGTCAGGGACGCTTCGCCCTCGATTCGGAATGCGGGTTGGTCAGCCACTATCCTCCTGGCAAAACCTACGACAGTATGTTGGAAGAAGGTTTTGTGGAGCGTTGGAGCAAGACGAAAACCGAATGGCGACTCGAACGGGAAGTTGATCTGATTCCGATTCCGGGGAGTGTGATGATTCCTGATTTTCGGGTGGTGCATCCTGATGGTCGCACCTTTTTGCTGGAAATTGTGGGCTATTGGCGACCGGAATATCTCAAGAAGAAGTTCTCTCAGGTGCGCCAATCGGGGCGCGATGATTTGGTGTTGGCAGTATCGGAACGTCTTAATCTTGAGAAGGCAGGCGTGAAGATAGCAGATACACCCGCACGGATTGTTTGGTTTAAGGATCAGTTGTTGCCGAAGACGGTCTTAGAAGCGCTGGAGAGATAGCCAGTTGACAGGTGGTTGCGAAGAGATCGCAGTTACTCGATTGATGAACGGAATTACTGAATTGGCGATCGCAGTTACTCGATCGACGAACCCGTTTGCTGCTTAAGAAATCTCAATTGCTTGATCGACGAACCTACTTGCTGGTTTAGAGAGCTCAACTCATACCAAATCTCCAAAGATAGGCTACAGATGGTATAACTCAAGTGACGAG
>NZ_JCACCM010000099.1:0-26222 GCF_059501405.1 Myxacorys sp. | reverse complement strand
TCCACACGGTAGAACTCAGTCTCTCATTTGTTGCTCTCTTTTTTCAATTTGGTATAACAGCTCTAAACGCCTCGACATCTATATTCATGAATAACGCAGTTAATTTGCTAATCAACACATCGCTTGCAATCAACATAGTCAATTAGCATGAGATCGACCCGTAAGAAAATTTCGGTCAGCTAGCGTGAGATCGAGGCCAGATATTGTGAAACGAGACAAATCTTCTTCTAATCACCTTTTCACTCCTTACTCTCCCGATTACAGTCTGAGGGAAAAGCTACAGCGCACTGCTACGATTCTGCATGCCAGTGCTTTCGCAGTGACTCGGTTGCTTCAGAACAAGAAGATCCAGTTTGCTGCCTCCGTTGAGATTACAGATCGCTGTAATGCAGGTTGCCACTATTGCTACGTCTACCCGCAGGAGTGGGATCAACGACAGCGGTTGCAGGGCTATCTGCAACTCTCTAAGGCAGAGCACTCTGAAAAGGAACGGCAGGTCTTTCAAACACTAGACCAATTGAAACAAGCAGGAATTATTCATGTCACCTTAGTTGGGGGAGAACCTGCCTTAGCTCCGCACATCATTCAGTATGCAGCCAACCTGTTCCCGATTATCTGGGTCGTCACAAATGGAGCTGCTAGGCTACCTTTGCTTCCGCGATCGGTCAGCGCTTTTGTTAGCCTCGATGGTCCCCCAGACCACCACAACCAGTCCCGTGACCCCATGGGTTTCTTTGCCAATCATCACTACGAAGGAAACACTGGGATGGCAGCTGCAATTGCCCGTAATATCAATCAGTCTGAACGCGGGGCATTTGTGCATTTGACGCTAACACGACCAGCTGTAGAGCGATTTCCAGAAGCGGTGAGCTGGGTAGTGAGAACTGTCACGAAACTGCGCGGAATCATTGTCTCAGGGACAACGGCTAAAACGAAAGACGATCCGGCTGCATTTACTCTGGAGGATCGGCAACGCCTCAAGCAATTGATTGAAGCCGCTGCTCAAACTTATGGATGGTCACTTTTTCCATTTAACCAGCCAAAAGCTAATGAGTTTTTATTTAATGCAGAACATATTATCGACACCCCTTCTAATTGCTTGGTCTCGCAATTAACAAAAACTGTAGACTTTGATGGTAGAGCCGTTGGAAAGTGCGTACTTCGGGATGAAATGGACTGTCAAACCTGCCTTTGCAATATGACGGCCTTGACGCAAGCCATTGCACAGTTTGATGTGAAGACCATTCGAGGGGTATCTCGTGCAAATTTTGGATAGTGTCGAGGATATTTGTCACCTAACACGTTTGATAGGCTCTTACGAAGTTTTGGCGATTTGGGATTGGGAAGTTTTCTAAACCGTTAAATTTGCCTTCCTGCCGGTAACGATCTCGCCCCAATTTACTAAAGCTCTAGAAAGGCGATCCCTCCTATAAAATTCGGCTACACGCCAGAAAGATGCGACACTTAATTTGCGAATGGATCCTTCTAATTATTAAAGAATGGGTTCTCTGAACTTTTTTGAGCAAGCGATAGCTTGTAGAAAAACCGACCCTACAAAAAACGACACTTAAACTGCGAAGGTAATTTTGCGACGCTTAATTTGCGAATGCTTTCAAATGTCGCTTTCTCAACAAAAATCTCTAGAGTCTTTGTTAGATAGGTGTTTTAGCTTGCTATTTGATGCGAAATCGGTTTTGAGATCGCGACATTTAATGTGCGAATGTACAAGTACAAAAGCCGATGGCGGGATTTGAACCCGCGACCGCTCGATTACGAATCGAGTGCTCTACCACTGAGCCACATCGGCGTATATCAACAATCAGTAAGTATAGCAGGTTTCACGAACGCCACGACATAGATTTTGGTCATACTACAAATTGCACAAATTCATGGCACGATTTAAAGTACCCTGAATTCTCTATAACCTTATGACGGAACGTTCTGAACGATTGCGCAGACAAGACCCAGAGCGATATGCACGCCTTGTTGCAGAATCAAAAGCTCCTTACCGAGGACTGAGAAAGTTTATCTATGGCGGGGTGGGAGCTTCGGGTGTGATCGGAGCGGTTGTCTTTCTGACGCAAATTTTAGCGGGTCGAGACGTAGCTGCTGCCCTACCTAATCTTGCACTTCAAGTCGGACTAGTTGCAGTCATGGTTTGGTTATTTCGATGGGAAGACCGCACGCTTAGAAAGTAGAGTATTCAGCTAACGGTCAAGACTTGCAGAGCCACTAGTGCCCCAACTCAGTCCGTCGGATACAGATTATAAGCGACTGGCAAGAACTATCAGAAGTAGGTTTGATAGCAGAGGTAGCAGGTAAGAATAAAATACTCTATTCTTCCTGCTACCTCTGCTCAGAATTCGTTTTGAGTTGTGAAGAGCTTACCGATCAACGATCCGCTGCTTACCTGCCGCTAACAATATAAGGAGATGGAATTGCTTGGGCTTTACCTGAATTCACAAGTGATTGGTAGATGAAAGCAGCGACCTCAGCACGAGTGGCTTCACGATTTGGATTGAGTTGTCCAACGGTAGGATAATTCACTACAACTTGCTTTTGAGTTGCAGAGGCAACGAGTCCATTAGCGTAAGCGGGAATTGTCGTTGCATCTTGGTACTTCGACAAAATTGAGACATCTCCTGTGCCATACTCCAAACCATTTGCCAATGCGACTAGAACTTGTACTCTAGGAATTTTTTGCTCAGGCCTAAATGTTCCACCCGGGTAGCCTGACACAAATCCACCTTTTGCAGCCGTCTGAATTGCCTCATATGCCCAGTATTTCTGAGTCACATCAGAAAAATTAATTCCGGGTTTTTTAGCGGCGGGTGCAAAGGCTTTAAGAACGATCGCAGCAAACTGCGCGCGAGTCACAGGTTCGTTTGGCTTAAAGGTGCCATCTGGAAATCCTGAAATAATGTTCTTAGCTGCTAGTGCTTGAATATAGCTTTGTGCCCAATGTCCTTGAACATCTGTAAAGGCTACATCGCCGCCCGCTACAAAGTCAATTTTTCCAGCAATCTTCTTTGGATCGATGTTGTTTCCGACCGCGACTAATGTTCCGCTCGTTCCGTTGTTCACATCATACTTCACGTTATTCCGAATGATGTTATTGCCAACATCTTCTCTAGTTCCTAGATTGGGTTGGGCACTGCTAGTTACAACTATGCCATTTTCCTTGTTTTCGGTAATCGTATTGTTGCGAAGAACTGGACGGGAACTGTCGCTAATGAAGAGTCCAGACTGATTTCTAGTAATTTGGTTGTTTGTAATAGTAGGCGTTGCGCTCCCTCCAATCGCAAGTCCAAATCCTGTATCTAGAAATGTGCTGTTTCTAATTTCCCCACGTGCTGATTTTGTAATAGAAACACCATTGCCTTGATTTTTGGTAAAAGCACTATCTGTAATGATTGGGTTTGCGGTTCCAGTGATGAATACTCCTTCCCGTAAACTATTAGAGAAGGTGCTATTTGCGATCAAAGGATTGGTGTCTTCGATCCAGACGCCTGTTCCACGAGAAGCTGGGTTGGTAACGCTAATACCGCGGATCTCGCTGGCTTGAGATGCCAAAATTGTGACATTCTGTCCTGCAAATGTTTTGCTAATAATGCCACCGCTTCCTTTAATCAGGGTGCTTTGTCCCTTGCTGGCTTCATCTCCTCGTAAAATAACACCGGGTTTTAGGGTGATCGGAAATTTTTCGCCGTTCTCTTGAACATAATTACCGGGCGCAAGCTGAATAACTGTTCCGGCTACCGCTTGCTGAAGTGCAAAGGAAATGGTGCGATAGGGAGCCGCTTCAGTTTTGCCAGCGCTCGGCTGATCGTTACCACTGGTGGGATTGACGTAAATAACAGAGGTTGCTACTGTCGTCAGTGGAGTTGTTTGGTCGGGCGGATTGAGCGATTGCGCTAGTACAACGCTATGTCCTGGAAATCCAATTAGGGCAGCCAGTCCAATTCCAGATGAGATGGAAGCCGCTTCTAGAAGACGCCCGAACCGCGAAGGGATATTCTTGCTGTTGCCCTGATATGCCATAACTTTGTTACACGTAGATAATGATTTGGAATCAGTGAGGTTTGCACCTAACGTCTTGTACCTGAGTTTTGCACCTATTGGGGAAATGACAAACGCAGCGGACGTTGGGTTCCCTCACGTCGGTTAGAAATATACACAAGTTAATCGGAATTGGTGTAGTGAGAGAGGGAAATCTTTAGAATCTTCCTAATCGTATTCGCTGAGAGCGGGTTACGAAGAATTTAACTCTTTACGGCGGTAACTGCTATGTCCAACCATCTAATTATTTTCACTCGCTATCCCGAACCTGGAAAAGCGAAGACTCGCCTTATTCCTGCCCTTGGCGATGCAGGAGCCGCCGATTTACATCGTCAGATGGCTGAACATACGGTGGCTCAAGCTCGCAAGCTTCAAAAGCAGCAGACTGTTTTAGTCGAGGTGCAGTTTACAGGAGGTGACTTGGCGCAGATGCAAACCTGGCTAGGCGAGGATATGCAGTATCGATCGCAGAGTGCGGGAGATTTGGGAGAGCGGTTGGTACAAGCATTTCAAGCAGCTTTTGGGCAAAATGCTACGGCTGTTGTGGTGATTGGAACAGATTGTCCGAGTTTGGGGGAAGACATTCTATCCGCCGCGTTTGAACTTTTAACCACAACCGATGTAGTTCTGGGTGAGGCAACTGATGGTGGTTACTATCTTGTTGGTTTACAAAAACTGATTCCTGAACTATTTAAGAATATTTCCTGGAGTACTGATATTGTATTTCAACAAACGTTGGCGATCGCAAGCCAGCTAAAATTGACAACGGCATTGCTTCCTGTATTAGATGATATTGATCGCCCAGAAGACCTAAAGCATCTGAAGATGTAACGCTCCCTAAAATGCTGCCAAAAATCTCAGTCATTATTCCGGTTCTCAACGAAGCAGAATACCTTTCTAAAACATTGGCACTTCTGAGCATGGCGGCGAACGTAGAACTAATTGTGGTGGACGGAGGTAGTCAAGACGCGACGATCTTGGTGGCTCAAACGGCTGACGCTCAAGTGATTTCTTCAACTCCTGGTCGCGCCGTTCAGATGAATTTAGGAGCGGCGATCGCATCGGGCGACATTCTCCTTTTTCTTCATGCTGACACTAGGCTACCGCCCAAATTCGACACGATGATTCGAGAAACGCTCGCCTACTCTATTGCAGGAGCGTTTGAACTGAAAATTGATATTCCTTCGGTTGGAGTACGGCTAGTAGAGTGGGGGACAAATCTGCGATCGCGCTATCTCCAACTTCCCTATGGAGATCAGGCAATTTTCTTAAAAAAATCCGTTTTTCAAGCGGTCGGCGGGTTTCCAGCGTTGCCGATTATGGAGGATTTTGAATTTGTGCAGCGCCTCAAACGCCACGGCAACATTCAAATCGTTCGTGCTTCTGTCCTGACGTCTGGACGACGATGGCAAACGCTAGGCGTTGTACGGACAACCTTAATTAATCAATTCATCATTGGGGCATACCTTCTGGGCGTATCACCCGAACGCCTCAGACAGTGGTATCGCATTGGTATGAGCAGGCGCAAAGGCATGAGCAAGCGTAAAGTATAAAGGGTAGAAACTTAGTAGCTCAAACTTAGATTGATGGTTTGGAAAGGGATGAAGGATGAGGGACGCTTTTCGACGAATTTCAGTACACTTTAGAAGATGCTCCTCACTTAACTGCCTTCTATGCCTGTTCGTAAAGATACTATTTTTGAGCAATATCTCGCTCCTATCCTTCGCTTCTTTATTAATGAAGACGAATTGCGCCAATTTGCAGACAGCATTGATTGGCAAGTGGAAAGCGATCGCATCCGCAATCCGAAGCTGACATATCCTGCCTACTACTCTCAGCATTTTCATAGCATCGAAGGCGGTTATCTCAACCTTAGCGCGGCTGTCACCTACGACCCAATCACACAGTACGTTTTGCCTCCGAACGAAACCTGGGTACGCCAAAGTCTGATCGATGCGATTCGAGTTAAACCTCTTCGTATTCTCGATTTAGGCTGCGGAACTGGCTCGACAACGCTAATGCTTAAACAAGCCTTTCCCAACGCTGAAGTGATTGGGCTCGATTTGTCACCTTACATGCTGATTGTTGCAGAACATAAGGCAAAAAAAGCAAATTTAGAAATCCAGTGGCAGCACAATAACGCAGAAGAAACCCGTCTTGCTCCTGGATCTTTCGATCTAATTGCGGCTGCTCTATTGTTTCACGAACTACCGCCCGATCGCTCTCAAGCGGTTCTAAGAGAGTGTTTTCGGCTACTCAAAACAGGCGGCGAAGTGCTCATTCTCGATGGCAATCAGAAAACGTTGCGGCAGACCGAATGGCTCACTCAAGTTTTTGAAGAACCTTACATTCAAGCGTATGCTAACGGGAGTGTTGATGCTTGGATGGGAGCCGCCGGATTTGAAGCAATTCAGACGGAAGAATTTTGGTGGATGCATCAAGTCACGCGTGCTGTAAAGCCTCTTCCTCACGCAGATTTTATTGCCGACTTTGAACGTGATGATGAGATGCGACAGTGGGCAGTTGGATAGTGAATGGGCGGGCAAGATTTTTGGGTACGTTCTGAGTTCTTCAAGTCTGGAGACCTTAGGGTTTCCATGCCAAGTTTGAGGTTTAGAGGAGTGAAACGCTGTAAGTTATGGAAACGCTGTAAGTTATAAGAACGTTTTCAGAGGCGAGCATTTAGCTGATCGCTCTTATATCTTTCAAAATCCTATACCCTATTAGCCATTATCATTTGCACGGCAGAATCGTATCTATGTCCCTTAAAGCTATTCTCTTCGATTTCAATGGAGTCATCATTAACGATGAGCCGCTTCATGAGCGACTAGTTGAGCAGCTTTTAATTGAGGAAAACTTGCGCCCTAAAGCAGGAGAGTTTCGAGAATTCTGCTTAGGACGGAGCGATCGCGCCTGTCTGCGAGATTTGCTCACCCATCGAGGACGAGTCGTAACCGATGACTATTTAGAAACATTGATCGCTCGAAAATCCCGTGCCTATGTTGAGCAGCTAGAAGCACTAGAAAAGCTACCGCTCTATGTAGGATTAGAGGATCTGCTGTTTAAGTTAAAAGGGACAGCCTGTAAACTGGCAATCGTGAGTGGAGCCGTTCGGGCTGAAATTGAACTCGTACTAGAGCGCGCCCAGTTGCGGCACTATTTTTCGGTCATTATTTCAGGCGATGACATGGCCACGAGTAAGCCCGAACCGGATGGATACCTATCCGCGATCATGCGGCTCAATACTGAATTTCCTGACCTCCAATTGCAACCATCCCAGTGTCTGGCGATCGAAGATACCTTTGCTGGCATAGACTCCGCTAAACGCGCTGGCATTCCTGTTCTAGGTGTTGCCAACACGTATCCATTTCACATGTTGCAACGCCGCGCCAATTGGACAGTTGATTACCTCTCTGATTTAGAGTTAGACCGGGTACAGCAGATTTACGAGAAGGTTGCGGTCGCGTAGGATCGTAAATTTAGTGAATCTTGCGATAGGATGCGTCAGTTGTTTTGGATCAGCTTTAATTTTTGGGTGGAAAAAGCTGTCACCTCTTTTGCAGGAACATTTTAGTAGATTTGCCAGACCTCTGATAATCTCTGACAGAAGCTTGAAAGAACATGGAGCCTAACTCTGTACAAATTGAGTTCGTAGATGTTCGGACTTTAAAGTGTCATATCGCAAGACTAATTTGTGTAGCAGAAGATATTCAGCCCCAATCGCATAAACACCAGCAATAGATGAACAGCCAGTACGGACATATCACTGCTTTGCTCCCACAATGACCTGTTCCAGGATCAGAACTAGCACACACCAGGGCAAGCAAAGCTCTGCTTTTCCCCTATAGTAACCCCTGCATCTATCACACAAATTATTACCAACAGAGCTCCGTGAGTTCCTATACAGGCTCACGCTGTTGAGGTGGTCTACCGTTGTCTGACTTCTATCTAACTTCTGTCTAACTTAGGGACTTCGAGAAATTCAGTCTTCCTTCTATAGACACATAGCCGCAGTTCGATGAACTTCCGGCACAAGTTCTTTCACTCATGCGATCGCGCTCTGAAAAAGATTGACCAGAATCCGCTTCTGCAACAATGCAGCCTCTTTGTCGTGGCGCATTGCTTAGTTCACTATGACCTCGAACACTCTCTAGGAGTTCCACAATGATGTTTCGTTTTTTCAACGCGTCTGAACAACTACTGCAAACACGAGGGACAATAAATTTACCAACGCAGCCTGCAACACTAAACGCAAACCAATTTGAGCAGACGAATCAAAGAAGCCTGAGTAGTGATCCCAACACTGGCTTTAGCGAGTTTGAACAGCAAGTTGTAGACCTGACAAATCAAGAGCGCGTCAGTCGAGGACTATCTCCGTTAGCGATTAACCCAACGCTTAATAATGTCGCTGAACAACACAGTCAGGATATGGTCGTGCAGAATTACTTTAGTCATCAAGGCAAAGATGGCTCCCTTCCTTGGAATCGAATGCAGGCACAGGGGTATGCCTACTCGCGTGCGGCTGAAAACATTGCATTTGGGCAAACAACACCGCAGCAAGTTGTCACCGATTGGATGAATAGTCCAGGACACCAAAAAAATATTCTTGATCCCAATCTCAAAGAAATTGGTGTCGGCTATTACAACGGGTACTGGACACAGAATTTTGGAACTGCGATGGCCTAACCAGTCGCATAATTAGTTCACCAAAATTGACTTAAAAAAAGGGTAGACATGGGATGTCTACCCTTTTTAAAACGCTCAGTTTAAGTGTTGCGCGTTATCTAATTAAACGGCGATTTGATTGGCAAACCCCGACGGGAGTGTAGGAGCGTCGAGTTCAACAACCTTAGCAGAATCATGCGAATGCCACACTTTGCCATCGAGTGCCATTTGCTCAATTAGACTCGCGAGACGCAACGCCTTGAGCGCTTGCACACCCCCCACCGATGGCTGATGTCCTCCCCGAACGCACTGAACAAAATGTTCTAACTCCGCATGGAGAGGCTCAATATTGCTTGTCTGAACTTTTTCAATCAGACCATCCTGACGATACAGCACCTGTCCGTAATCGGTTCGATAGTTCGCCGTTGTCTGACGGTGAATCAAAATTTCGTTTTTGAGAAAATCAGCTTCCGTTAAAGAACTCTTGCAGTGAGCCGCGATGCGACGAATTTTTCGATGCGTCACTTTGCTGGCGGTCAGCGTTGCGACAATGCCATTGGCAAAGCCTAACGTTGCGGTTACATAGTCAAGATAGCCAGAATCAGACGCGCGGCTTCCGCTCGCCGTTAGTTTGCTTACAGGGGATCCAGCTAACTCCAACAGCAAATCGATGTCGTGAATCATTAAGTCCAAAACGACCGAAACATCGTTTGCGCGATCGGAATAAGGACTCATCCGATGAGCCTCTAAGGCCAGCAGTTCCTCAGTTTTGAGAACCTTGCTTAGCTCCTGAAACGCTGGGTTAAATCGCTCGATATGTCCAACCTGAAGAATGCATTGGCACTCCGCTGCTAAATTGACGAGCGATTCTGCCTCTGCAATACTTGCCGCGATCGGCTTCTCAATCAGAACATGAACTCCGGACTTTAGCGCTGCCGAGCCAACTGCATGGTGCAGCCGAGTCGGAACCGCGATACAAACCGCATCGACGCACGTTAGCAGGTCGTGGTAGTCCTCAAAAAATCGGACACGATATTTGCTTGCCGTGTCCAATCCTCGTTCTACATTAATATCAGAAACACCCACTAGTTCTACGTCTTTGAGCAGACTCAAGACCCTAGTATGATGTTGTCCCATATTACCAACCCCGATGACACCCACACGAATCGGATCGAGATGGGGTCGTTGCATACCAAAATTGGAGTACCCAATTGGGATATCACCTTGCACTCTTATTACTCCTCCACCACCGAGATTATGCTGATAGACAGCTGTAAATTCTCCTCAAACATCCAGATACTAACACAGCAACATTAAATATGAAGAATTTCAAAGATTAGTCTAAGTTCCCTTAAACGATAAGATTTTTGATTTCTTATGCTTTATGTCAAAAGAGGGAGTTTCTAAATTAGGAGCAAAATTTGAGTCGCTTTTAGTGAAAAAATGGCGCCTAGAATACGGAATAAAAGGAATTTCTGGAGATGATGAAATCGGATTTACAGCAAGGAGCAGTTGGGTTAAACCATCTCTTACACTTATTGGACGTCGAAACAGAGGTCAAGGTTTAAATGAAGCTGCGTGAATTCCCTAGATTGCATCTCCGTAAACTTCTGGTGAGTCTCCATGAAGATTTCACCAAATATAGACCAGGGCTTGATAGCTCTATTGCTATGCAGAATTCGGCTGGATATGATCTTGGGATCATTGATGGGGTTCTTACGTGGACATGAGACCAACACAGCCCGTGCCGCAAGAAGTTGTGCAACAAGTCGCTGACTATTTCAGTGTGTTGGGTGAACCGATGCGCCTGCGGATTCTTAATTTGCTTCGGGATGGCGAAAAATGTGTTCAAGATTTGGTCGAGGCAACAGAAACCAGCCAAGCGAATGTATCTAAACACTTAAAGGTGATGTTGCAGGCAGGAATTTTAACGCGCCGCACGAAAGGCACGTTGGCCTATTACAGCGTTGAAGATGACTTGGTGTTTGAGCTTTGCAATCTAGTCTGCGATCGCCTTGCCAGCCGGATTGAGCAACAGGCGAAACACTTTCGAGCATTTAGTCTGGCGAGTGAAGAAGGGGGGATGGCATAAAGCATCCCTTAATAGCCCTCATTACTCACCTTTCTGCCCAAAACCCTGCTCAAATGCGGTTCGCGTCAACGGCTGATCGACGATTAGCCCTTCTCCACCCAGCGTTTTCAAGGCGCTACCTTCTACAGACAGAAATACTGGAGCTTTTGGATCAAGGCTTGTGGCAGTATAAAGGACTTGAGCAAGGCGAGTAGACATCGAAAGACTACCGCCGCCTGTGGTAAAGGTTTTTGATAAATCGACGTAAATTCCCTTGGGCTGAACTTTGAGACTTCGCAGTTGAGTGCCTTCTGGAATCGCAGATGATACGTTTTTGGCGGGTGGCTCGCTTAGAACTGCGTTCATAGCTGCTGTTAGGGCGACTTCGGGTTTCTTGGTTTCTTTAACGTTAATCGGTGAGGCAGTGAGTTGAATTTCAGCCCCTCGGTCTTGCAACCAATACGCTTGAGGCGTTTTCTGAGTCACTACTTTTGGCTGAGAAGTGCCTTGACTGGGAATGGTATTGGCTGGCGGGGGGAGCGGAGATGCAGATGGAGTGGGCTGAGTTTGCTCGATCGCGGCATTGGGGACAGGTTTACGTTGTTGAGATTGCTGCCATGTGAAATAAGCGGTAGCACTGCCCGCCGCTACCATTGCTGCCGATAACCCAACCACAATTCCAACCGGAATTCTACGCTTCTGCTCTTGCATGGAGAAACCTCCCAGAACTAATTCATGATGTGTAATTCGTCGTCGGGAACCTGCCCCAGGAATTACTGAGGTGAACCTTAGGAGATGCTGAAGTAACTACACTATGTTTAGCGTGAATTTCGGAAAGAATGCGAACAAATTTTACTTTCTTGAGGTTGGACGAAGCTGAACGAAGGTCGAAATTTCTAGATGGGTGGGCTGTACGTTGAATGCTAGAACGCGAGCCGTAATGCCTGATTTTTCTAGCGATCGTAGATCAAAGCGATTGGCAATAGTTTCAGTTAGGGCTTGAACGACTGGAGCGGGGGCAGCTTGCCCATTGGCAGTAACTTGTAAGTTTTGAAGCTGTAGGGTTCGCCCGGCGATCACTTCAGGCTTTGCTTCAGCCACGATTGCAAGCTGATCAGGATAACCCTGTTCTTGTAATGTCGCTTGAACGCGGACGCGATCGCGCTTTAGAGCGATGCGCGGACTTAGAAACGTGTATCGCTGGTTACGCCGCACTAAGTTTTGAAGTTGAGTCGCGATTTTGGGTGATTCCAGTGCCCGATTGATGTCTTCTTCCTTGAGAATCATCCGTATTCCTGCTTGCAGAGGTTTCGCAACCTTGAGGCGCAATCCTTGTAGAGCAATGGGATCAGTTTCAAGTTCTAAAGTATCAATGCGAATTTCTTTTTGAGGAACCAAGCCCCGCCCTACCAATCGGAGGCGATCGATTCGGCCTTGTACGAGTTGATAGGTTGGGGCATTGTCGATGCGAACCTGCAAGTCTTCAACAGAAACGAATTGTTTACGAAGCGTTGATTCAGCAACGCGATCGCTCACGATTCCGAGGGGAGAAATCAATCCAATCAAGCTTGATAAAAGAAGGGTGAAAAATTCCATGAGTTAGTCCCGACTGCCAAGAGAGCAATGCACCGCTTTACAAATATCACTGCTCAAAGGTAGGTATCGTCTCTGTTTCTGCGGTGGCAGATTGGAGCCATTCTTGTAGTGCAGGTAACGCTACGATCGCGTCTGAATAGGCTTGACAGGTGGTATCAAGCGCGATGCCATACGTTCGGAAGCGCAGCACAACGGGAGCAAACATCGCGTCTGCGATCGTAAACCGCCCAAATAAAAACGGATCTCTCCCACCATATGCTTGTCGGCAGTCTCGCCAAATCGTAGTAATGCGATCGATGTCGTTTTGCACCTCTGATCCGAAGTTCCGACCCGGCAAGTGAGCGCGACAATTCATTGGCAGGTGATGGCGCAAGGCGAGAAACCCAGAATGCATTTCTGCACAAATTGACCTCGCAACAGCACGGGCAGTATAGGTACCAGACCACCACGACCGCTCTGGAAACATCTCTGTCAAATACTCAAAAATGGCGAGGGAATCCCACACAATGCGGGATTCGTGAATCAAAATTGGAACTTTGCCATTTCCTTGGGGGCAGAGTTGACGAATCTGATCCGTGGCCTCCGGGCTGTAGAGCGGGATGCGAATTTCGGTAAAGGGCAAGTCGAACTGCTTCATTGCCAGCCACGGGCGCAGCGACCAAGATGAATAGTTTTTGTTGCCAATCACTAAGGTAAGGGAAGTCATGTCGTTGCTTCAGTAATCCACTGCTTTAGGGTTGAGACAACATCTGCGATCGCGACGTTTTGCGCTTCTTTGGTTGCCCGTTTAACCACCTCGACGTTGCCGTCTTTCAGCGATTTTCCAGTGACCACGCGATAGGGAATGCCGATTAGCTCAGAGTCTTTGAATTTGACGCCGGCCCGCTCATTGCGATCGTCGAGCAGGGTTTCGATGCCTGCTTGATTGAGTTCGGCATAAAGTTTTTCAGCCGCTGCGACTTGATCGGCATCGTTCACATTGGGAATGACGACAACCACATGGTAAGGCGCGATCGCAACTGGCCAAATGATGCCATCTTTGTCGTAAGATTGCTCGACAGCGGATTGGGCTAACCGAGAGACGCCAACCCCGTAACAGCCCATCGCTAAGGGAATTTCTTCCCCCTGCTCGTTGGTGTAGTTTGCGCCGAGCGCTTTTGAGTATTTTGTGCCGAGTTGGAAGATGTGCCCAATCTCAATTCCTCTGGCGGTTTTTAGGGTTTGAGCGGGGTCGTGGAGGGCGCGATCGTCAGCTTTCGCGGTTCGGACATCAACAAGATTAGACTTCTGAAACTGATCTCCCCAATTTGCGCCGACCACGTGATACCCCGCTTCATCTGCACCTGTGACAAAATCTTGCAAATCGGCAACCGTTTGATCCGTTAAGCGGATAAATTTTGGGGCAATGTTTTTGCTCGATTGAATATAGTCGTCGCTTAACGCTGGAGACATGTAGCCCAACGGTAAGGATTTGGCTGCCCATTTTTGTTGAGCATCCACATCGGGAACGGTTAGACTGACGATCGTTTTTCCACCATATTGATCCGCTAACTTGACCAGTTCATTCTGAAGTTTGACTTCGTTGACATCTTGATCTCCGCGAATGTGAACGAGGACTAATGCAGTTGTGCCACTGTCAAACACGGCTTGGTAGAGAACGTTTTTGACAAGATTTGTCGGCGAACAGTTGAGGAATTTGCAAACCTTTTCAATGGTTTCGGTTCCCGGTGTTTCCCGTTTTTCGTAACTGCTAAACGGAGAAGGAGCAACGTCAGGCGGAATGGAAGCCGCTTTCTCGACGTTTGCTGCGTACTTGCCGTCATCTGTGTAGAGGATTTCGTCCTCTCCTGCGTCGGCTAACACCATGAATTCTTGAGAGCCTGAACCGCCGATCGCACCCGAATCGGCATCAACGGCTCGAAATTTTAAGCCGCAGCGACGCAAAATATTGTGATACGCCTGATTCATTTTTTGGTATGTCGCCTTCATCGCCGTCTCATCGGCATCAAATGAATAGGCGTCTTTCATGATGAATTCGCGACCGCGCATCAAACCGAACCGGGGACGAATTTCATCGCGGAATTTAGTTTGAATTTGATACAAATTTTGAGGCAACTGGCGATACGAGCGGATCATTTCCCGCGCGATCGCAGTAATCACTTCCTCGTGAGTTGGACCTAAACCCAACTCGCGATCTTGACGATCGATCAGGGAAAACATAATCCCTTCGGCTTTGGTGTAAGTATCCCACCGTCCTGATTCTTTCCAGAGATCAGACGGCTGCAATTGCGGCAGTAAACATTCTTGTGCGCCTGATGCATTCATTTCTTCGCGCACAATTTGCGACACCTTCTGCAATACGCGCCACATGAGCGGCAGATACGCATAGACACCACTGCCGATCCGCCGAATATACCCCGCTCGCACCAACAGCTTATGGCTCGGAATTTCCGCTTCTGCTGGATCTTCGCGCAGTGTCACCAACAACATTTGAGAAAGCCGCATCGATCGTGCCCCTTTGCGCTGATAAACCTAGATTGAACAAACCATCCTTCAGTCTAAAGGACAGAGGAGGGCAGAGAGCATTCATTCTACCTTTTGGTGACAATTCATGGGTGTTGCTGCGTCTGGGTATGATTGGTTAATGGTTCTTCCCAGTGAAAGTGCAGGAAATGCTTGCACTTCTTGTCCACTCTAGATAGAGGATCTGAGGGTGAGGGCAACCCTGGACGGCAGAATGGCGACCGACCGATGGGCGTTCTCAAGGCTATCCTTCCTGCAAAAGCGGCGCTCGCTGGTTCTACGAACTCCAAAGCAGCAAATGGGAACCCAGAAGCAGTAAATAGGAACTCCGGAGCAGCAAATGAGAACCCAAAAGCAGCAAATGAGAACTCCGGAGCAACAAATGGGAACTCCGGAGCAGTAAGTAGGAACTCCGGAGCAACAAATGGGAACCCAAAAGTTGCAAATGGGAGCTCCGGAGCGACAAATGGGAACTCCGGAGCAGCAAATGAGAACTCCCCAACAGACGCATTTGAATCTGAGGCAACAGTTTGGTAACTTAACAAGGCGGATTGCTTGAAGCCGTTTCCGAACCGAAGCCTGGATTAAATTTGAATTTATAGGAGAACAGTATGTTTGCAGGTAAACAGCCCACCACCTTAGGCGTTCGCGATGGTCGATTAGCTCCCTGTCCCGCAACGCCTAACTGCGTGTGTAGCCAAGACTCTGATCCAGGGCACAGCATCGAGCCGTTGAAATTGAGTTCTCCTGACAGCGCGATCGCCGATCTCAAGCGCATCATTCAAGCTCTGCCTAAGACAAAAATTGTCGAAGAGAGCAACGATTATTTATACGCGCAATTCACTAGTAAATTGATGGGCTATGTGGATGACGTGGAATTTTATGTCGATCGCGCCGCAAATGTGATTCACGTTCGGTCTGCTTCGCGGCTTGGCAAGAGCGACCTCGGCGTAAACCGCAAGCGGATTGAACTCATTCGCACGCAGCTTGCGTGATGGCGCGATTAGCGCAGAGCGCAACTTCAAAGAAATCCGCTCTGCAAAGCTCCGAAGGATCGGCAGGACTTAACCACGTTTAGCGCTTGACGCAGCTCTGAAGAAGCGTCCTAATTTATGATGTCGCCGCTCGATCTTTATTCTTGAACGTTTTTCGCATGACCCATTGAACGAAATCAGGAAAAAGCCGATTGGATAGAAGCGAAAGATTGGCTGACCCCACAAGCACATCTGTCCGCTTGTGCTGGACGGCATCCCAAATCGCTTGAGCGACATCTGCGGGTTTCTCAATCACAGGGGCACTTAAAACCTGTTCAAGCTGCTGACGACGGGCTTGCTGATCCTCCTCATCCTTGCCTTTAAAGAGCGCTCGTTCCATGAAATTGCTCTTAATTAGACTCGGGTAGATGCCGCAAACCGTGATGCCTTTCGGGGCAAGCTCTGATGCTAACGATTTCGTCAGCCCGGTGACAGCAAATTTGCTCGTCGCGTAGGGAACAAGATACGGAGTCGGAACCCGTCCGCCGATCGAGCTAAGATTGA
The DNA here is from genome assembly GCF_059501405.1 of Myxacorys sp. Taxonomy (NCBI): domain Bacteria; kingdom Bacillati; phylum Cyanobacteriota; class Cyanophyceae; order Leptolyngbyales; family Leptolyngbyaceae; genus Myxacorys; species Myxacorys sp. The sequence continues at coordinate 9,770 of NZ_JCACCM010000099.1, read as the reverse complement.
CGATCGTTCCAGAGCCTCGGCTCGTGAAATGAGGCAACAATTCGTGAATTGTGTGAATGTAGCCCCATAAGTTTAGGTCTAGAACCGAGTGCCAATCTTCCAACGAATAGCACTCGGCAGGCCCTGACGTGTAGATACCTGCATTGTTAATCAGAACATCAACAGAACCGTATTCCGCGATCGCGCGTTCAACTAAGTGCTTCACCTGTTGCGGATCGCGGACATCGGTTGGCACTGCGATCGCGCGATGGGCATAGGTTTGTAATTCCTGGGCAAACGCTTCTAAACGCTCGGCATTACGAGCGGCTAAAACCACGTTATACCCATTGCGAGCAAACAACAGAGCAGTCTCACGACCGATGCCTTGAGACGCCCCTGTAATTAAAACTGTCGAAGCCATAGATCTAATTTAGAAAACGGTTTGATATTCCCTCTACGATCGCTGAAATGCCTAGAGAGTACTTCTGTCAAGATAGGTAAATCAAACGTTTGTCAGCTATTTCATGGCTTCTCGCACCAAAATAACCGTGCAGTCACATCGTCTGGCAATCTCCTCTGGAATGTTGCCTTGAACCACCTGTTGCAACAAACCTTCACGAGTTGCGCCCAACACAATCACATCACACTGGTCTTTCTGTGCTAACGAGATGATCGCCCCAGATACCGAACTATCCTTCACTGGCATCAGGGTGACGGGGCACTTTAACCGATGTCTCAAAAAGGTCATGGCATCTTCTAGGGCAGAAGCACTGGGCAGCGATCGCGCCGGATGATGCACCTGACACAGACAGACGGTTGGCTGCTGAGAAAGTTGGGCCAAGGCAGGTAAAAGCCGGATCGCTTGACGAGAATTAGGACCTCCGGCGATTGGCACGAGCCAGCGATCGAGGTGAGGTGGCTCCCCTTTCGCGTCTCCCATCTTCACCAGCACAACATCACAACTCGCCTGCCGAATGATGGTATCGACAACGCTGCCAAAAATGCGTCCAGGTGTTGTGGTTTCGCCTTTCCAGCCCATCACAATTAAGTCTACATGGCGTTCTTTTAGGGTCTCTAAAATGGCGTGAGAGACATCATGAGTCACGCGCACTTGGGTATGCACTGGAATTTGCCACGTTTTACCAAGCCGGGATGCCCGCTTCAAGAGTTGCCGACTCACACTAGTAGAAACTTTGGTTTCGGCTGGAGCTTGGTGGCGAGGAACCAGAATCACCTGGAGACACTCGACTTCGTAGCGGCGATCGCGGGCGATCGCGGCAGCCATTTGCAATAGCCTGTCAGCCGTTTGAGGATTCGCGATCGGCACAAGCAATCGGCCTCGCCCCGTTGAGGGGGCTTGAGTTTGATAGACCACGTAGGAGGGTTCTGGTCGAGGCCCAAGCTGAGCCGCATCGTCGCCTAGCTTGTCTGATTCGGCTCGAATGATATCAGCGCGAGTAATAATGCCAAGCAGTTTACGATGCTCGACTACAGGCAAGCGGCTGATTTTGTAGCGATTAAGCAAATACAAGACGCGCGTTAATGGATCGCCAGGACTCACGGTGACGGGTTGCGGCGTCATGATTGTCTCTAACGGCGAATCGTTCGCGAGGTTGCGCTCCTGAACGTAGGAAAGATCTGTTTGGGTGACGATGCCAACGAGTTTGCCATCTTCGACAACGGGAAAGCCGCGATGGTGCGATCGCGAGAAGGCTTGCATCGCTTCTTCGACACTAATTTGGCTCGCTAAGGTTTCGACCCGTGGCTGCATAATATCGACGGCCGTCAACCCGCCTAACCTCACCTCAATTCCAGCCTTCTGGTCGAGTTGAATGCCCTTGAATGCCAGTAGATGCTGGTAGATCGAACCACTATGCATTGTCTCAGCCACGAGATAAGCGGTCACAGAGCCAATCATAAGTGGCAAAACTAAATTAAAGTCCGTCGTCATCTCAAAGACAATGACGATCGCGGTGATTGGTCCGCGTGTCACCGCGCTAAAAAACGCTCCCATTCCAGTGAGCGCTGCGGTTGTCACCAAATTTTCACTTCCGTCTAAGCCTAACGGGACGCCGAGCAATTGCAACTGTTGCGCCACACTCGCTAGTAAATGCCCCAAGGTTGAGCCAAGAATTAGCGATGGCGCAAATAATCCACCAGGCGCACCAGAACCAAACGCGACTAAAGTGAGAATAAACTTTGTAATGAAAATAATCGTGATGATCTGCCAGCTAAATCCACTAGTGATCCAGACTTCCTGCAAACTGGCGCGATCGCGTAGCACATCGGGTAACAGCGCGATCGCCAAGCCTGAAATTAATCCAGCACAGGCTATTCTCCAAGGCAACCCCCACTGAAAAACGCGACGGTTGACCTGCAAACTGAGCAAAATCCCGCGCCCAAACAAGGCTCCTAGTAATCCCGCCAGAATTCCTAACACCAAAAACAAAGGGATGTCGTGGGCGGTAAAATTGGTGGAGAATTGCAGCGAATTTCCGCTGGCGTTGAGTCCTTGCCCGCCCAAGAGCCGAGACACCACTGCACCCACAAAAGATGCCAGAATTGCCGTTCCTAGCGTCAGTCCTGACACGTCTTGCAGCAGTTCTTCCACCACAAACAGAACGCCTGCGATCGGCGCGTTGAATCCTGCTGCCAATCCTGCCGCCGCGCCTGCTGCAATCAATTGACGTCGGTGATCAGGCGAGGTAGGAACCCAAGCGCTGAGTTGGGCCGCGATCGCGGCTCCAATTTGTACAGTTGGACCTTGCCGACCCAAAGTTAAGCCTGATCCGAGCGAGAGTAACGTGCTGAGCAACTTTGCGATCGCCACCCTGAGATTCAACGCGATCGAGACACCGCCCAAGGCAGCTTTGACTTGAGGAATGCCGCTTCCAGACGCTTCAGGAGCAATCCGTTCGATCAAAATGCCTGCTAAAAATCCGCCCGCTATTCCAATCAAGGGCAAAACAATCCAGGCCGGATACACCTGCGCCGTTTGCAACCGCCAGCCGCTCAGAAATCCTGCTCCTTGCTTCAACAGCACCGCCGCCAATCCAGAGACCAATCCAATCACGCAAGCTTCTAGAACAGCGAGTTGCTTTGGCTGAAAAACACGAGGAATTGGCTTTAAAAAGTCAAAGCGCATGAGGATAATTTGCGTTAGTCGCCGTACACTGCCTTATCTTAGCGGTCAACTTTGGTTGCAATGAAAGGAGTCAGCCTCTTGGACTGTAGAAAATGGGTAAAGATTTTAAGAAGCAGAGATTTCAAAAAATAAGGTGGGCAATTGCCCACCTTACAAGCCATGACCTATTATCTGATGCCCTGTTATCTTCTATTAGCTACCGACCGCTACAGATTGATTTTGGCGATGCTCCTCAACCATCTTGCGGAATTGGTCTCCTTCGATCGTTTCTTGGTCTAACAGGGTATCGACTAAGCGATCGATGAGGACTCGGTTTTCTCTCACTAATCGGCAGGCATCGGTATAGCAGTGTTGCGCGATCACTTGCACCTGCTGATCAATCTTGCCTGCAAGTTCTTCAGAGTATTCCGAGCGCGGCATCAAGCTCCGTCCCAGAAAGACTTCATCATTTGAGGTCTCTAACGCCAAGTTGCCCAGATCCGACATGCCAAAGCGGGTGACCATCTGGCGCACCATGCTCGTCACTTGCTGAATATCGCCGCTGGCTCCTGTTGTAATTTCATCATCACCAAAGATGATTTCTTCTGCCGCCCGTCCGCCAAGCGCACTGGTCACTTGAGCTAAAATTTGCGATCGCGACGTTAAGCCTTGCTCTTCATCGGGGGTAAACCACGTGATGCCCAGCGCTTGACCTCGCGGAACTAGGGTCACTTTCTGTACCGGATCGTGATTCTTTAGTAAGGTCGCCACGATCGCATGACCCACTTCATGATAGGCGATCAGCCGTTTCCGCTTGCTATCCATCAGGGGCGCTCGTTCCATACCGGCGATCACCCGATCGATCGCATCGTCAATTTCTAGGGGAGTGATCGCATCTTTGCGTCGCCGCGCCGTCAGAATCGCAGCTTCGTTCAGGAGGTTGGCCAGTTCTGCTCCAGAAAAACCAGGGGTACGACGGGCAACGGCATCAAGGGAAATCTCGTCAGAAAGTTTCTTATTGCGAGCGTGGACTTCTAGAATCTTGAGGCGTCCTTTGTACGTTGGCAGGTCTACAATAATCTGCCGATCGAAGCGACCCGGACGCAGAAGGGCAGAATCTAGCACATCAGGGCGGTTCGTTGCGGCGATGATGATGATGCCTGCATTGCCTTCAAAGCCATCCATCTCGGTGAGCAGTTGGTTTAGCGTTTGTTCTCGCTCATCATTGCCACCCCCAATTCCGGTTCCGCGTTGACGCCCAACCGCATCAATTTCATCAATAAAAATAATACAAGGGGCATTTTCTTTGGCTTTCTTAAACAAGTCCCGCACGCGAGACGCGCCGACTCCGACAAACATCTCGACAAATTCAGACCCGGAGATACTAAAGAAGGGAACGCCTGCTTCACCTGCGATCGCTTTTGCCAACAGCGTTTTACCCGTTCCTGGAGCGCCAACGAGCAGCACACCTTTGGGAATCCGCGCACCAACCGCCGTAAAGCGCTCAGGCTTCTTCAAAAATGTCACGACTTCTTGCAGTTCTTCTTTGGCTTCTTCAATCCCAGCCACATCATCAAACAGAACTCCGGTCTTCGCCTCCATTTGGAATCGAGCGCGAGATTTACCAAAATTCATGGCTTGTCCAGGACCGCTCGAAGAGCTACTGGAGCGCCGCAAAATCATCAATAGTCCGCCAATCAGCAGCATGACTAACAGCAAGTTAGCTACTAAGCCGAGGACGAGGCTATTATCGCTGGTGGGTTGAGAATCGAAATCGACATTGCGCGATCGCAGCCGCTCAATTAATTCTGGATTGCGATCAAGAATCTGCACATCGATCGGGGCGTCCTTAGTTTTGCCTTCCAGCCTAACTTTCGCCACTCGTTGAGCTTCGTCAATTTCGACTTTTGCGACTTCCCCAGCATCAATCTTTTTCAGCAGTTCACTATAGCTGAGCGAATCACGGGTTTGTGAGATCGCAGGCGTGCTCATAAGAATGCTTTGTATCAGCATCCAGCCCACCATGACTCCTTTCACCACCGTTCCCCGCACGGCGGTGGAACGTTGTCTTGTCAATGCCGTACTCTGCGATTCATTCTTCATATCCCGCGCCTTTTCACCTCAGTGCGACAACATCTTAGACTGCTGTTGAGTGCGAGATGTTGCTATGTTTGCATTCTAGTCTAACTTTCCCGATGAGCAATGGCATGGGAGGAAGGGCTAGGGAGGTTTGCTTTAACCTACGGCTGCCCCAGCCGTGTACTTCACAATCCGCAAACAGTTCCGTTGCCCCTGGCGATCGTAGCTGACTTCATCGGCTAATCGGCGCAAGAGAAACCAGCCGTAGCCCCCTTCCTGAAGCGTTCCTGGCTTAGGTTCTGTCAGGGCAGTTGGATCAAAAGGTTGACCCCAATCCCAAATCTGAATCTCCATATGATCGTCGTGCAAGGCAACGTCGATGTCGATAGACGTTTCTACCGACAATCCAGAGTGGGCATGGCGAACGGCATTGGTAAAGCCTTCCGCTAACGCTAAGTTGAGGCGATGTAGCTGATGGTTTTGACGGGCAACCAGCGGATCGTGCTGAAGCCAAAACGTCTCAAACCATTTCTGCACAGAGTTGAGTACTGTGAGTTTGCTGTTAACCGTCAGATGGTCTTGGTAGAACATGCTCAGGGTCGTTCGGAGGGGTCACTGGGTCACACGATCTCGCGAATTGGCACAGCCAATCGAAAGAGCGCGATTATCATAGTCGATGTAACAATAATTGCTCTAAGAATATCCGAAAGCGGTCAGAATTCTTTCGACAAGCGCTAAAAATGTTACTCAACGTCACCATTCCGGTCAGTGAAGAATACCGACTGATCACGTGAGTTGAAGCGCCTGCTCTTGTAATTCTAACAATTCTTGGATTCCTTGTTCTGCTAAATCTAAAATTTGCTCTAACTGCAAACGAGAGAAGCTACCCGCTTCTGCTGTTCCTTGAATCTCTATTATATTTAGCGCTTCGTTCATCACGACGTTACAATCAGTGTCGGCAGCAACGTCTTCTGCGTAGTTCAAATCTAAGAACGCTTCATTTTCAATTAAGCCAACTGAAATAGCAGCTACACGATGAATGATGGGCGATCGCTCTAATTCTCCAGTTGAAACCAAATACGCGATCGCGTCCTGCAAAGCAACAAATGCCCCTGTGATCGAAGTTGTTCGAGTGCCTGCGTCGGCTTGTAGCACATCGGCATCGATCGTAATCGTGCGCTCTCCTAAGGCATGCATATCAAGCGTCGATCTCAAACTTCGCCCAATCAACCGCTGAATTTCTTGAGTCCGTCCAGAAAGCTTAAACGACTCACGCTCATGGCGCTCTGGCGTTGCTCCGGGCAGCATTCGATATTCTGCGGTCAGCCATCCTTGTCCTTTCCCTTCAAGAAACCGAGGAACTTTGGGCTGAATGCTAACCGTACAGAGAACTTGAGTGTCGCCGCACATTGCCAAGACTGAGCCTGCTGAAAATTTGGTAAACCGACGCTCAAAGTGAGTAGGGCGCAGTTGGTTCGGCTGCCGACCGTCAGGACGATACCATGCCATGAGGGAAACCTCAGATAGTGTAAAGAATAGTACTCTATCACCTTAGATCTGGTCGGTTAAGGAAAGAATCAAGGATGCAACGCTTTGCAAAGAAGAACCCTAGTCACGGATCTTGCATTCGCCAGAACTAGCCAGGGTAGATACAGCAAAGGAGCAGATGGAATTGTAAAAAACTCCTCTACTCCTTGTATAAAGTTGACCTTCGTAGATCGACTGCGCTGTTCTAGGTGTTCAACCCCTGATCCAAGTTGATGTTCTAAGTTACTAAACAGAACACAAATCTATTGCTCACTTTGTTTCCGTTTTTTATAGCGCAAGCTTGCTAAGCCGGTGAGTAAAATAGCACCAACTGTACCAGGTTCAGGCACCTTTTTAGGAGTGCTGGGAGCGGGAGATGGAGCTGGCTCAGGTTTAACCTCTGGAATAAAAATTGGGTCTGGAGCGGGTGCGGGTGTAGGTGCTGGAGTTGGAGCAGGTGCGGGTGCTGGAGCAGGTGCGGGTGTAGGTGCTGGAGCAGGTGCGGGTGCTGGAGCAGGTGCTGGAGCAGGTGCGGGTGCTGGAGTTGGAGCAGGTGCGGGTGCTGGAGCAGGTGCGGGTGCTGGAGCAGGTGCGGGTGCTGGAGCAGGTGCTGGAGCAGGTGTTACGGCTACTGGTTTATTGACAAAAGCTTCACTTCCACCATCACCAAAGGCTTGAACGTGGAATCCAACACGCAAGACACTGTTTGTTAGGCTTTTAATGATGTCGTCAAATGTGACGTTGGAGCTTAAATTGAACAGTACATTTACAAATTCGCCAGGATTTACACCCATCTGTGAGACTGGTTGATTAGCCTCAACTGAAAAATCTGAGTTAAACCGACCTCCAGGAGCGTTATTGCTTCCTGGTAGATTGCCTACGCTATTAGGTATTACGAAATCTACACCACTACCGCTATCAGTGATTGAGGCGATATTTTCGAACAGACTTGTAGTTTGGTCAAAATAAATTTGGGTTATGGAAGAGGCTTGTTGCCCAATGTTGTTGAACGAAAATAGAACCTGATTTGAGTTACTGACCTTAGTCACATCTAGAAATAGTTGACTTTGACCTGTTGCGGCATTAGTAGCACTATTCCCAGTGATATTTTGAAATCCAAAGCGCACTGTAGATGATGGCGCGGGCGCAGGTGCGGGCGCAGGTGCGGGCGCAGGTGCGGGTGCGGGCGCAGGTGCGGGTGCAGGCGCAGGTGCAGGTGCGGGTGCAGGTGCAGGTGCGGGTGCGGGCGCAGGTGCGGGCGCAGGTGCGGGTGCAGGCGCAGGTGCAGACGCCTTGCCATTGCCATTGCTATTGCCATTGCCATTTGCAGCTGAGGCTGGTTGGCTTGTCGCCAGAAGACATGCGCCTATTAGGGTCAGCGCGGGAAGCCCAAAAGCTACCTTGAATGAAAACTTTGACATTTTTCTAAAATTAATTCCTGGGTGTATGTATAAGTTTTTACACAGCATTGAGCTGGAACGCGTGCAAAGTTTCAATCTTTAATCGCTTCTTCATCCTGGCTCCTCTAGTTTTGAGGTTGCTAAATAATTGAAGAAGCAATTAAGTAATTGCTCGTATCGTTTGTCTCTATGGATTCGGAATTCAGCGTATTTATTCTTACATTTCATTCTACGAATTCAGCTCAAAAATAAAGGTTCTCAGTACAGGTATAGAACCTACGTACATATACGCATTAAAATTACGACAATTCTAGTTGAGGCTCTGATCTCGCTTGGAGCAGATTGGACATACAGTTAAATTTTGAAAGTGATAGATAGGGTTTAAAACGTTCAGAAGCCAGGATTTCTCCTGGCTTCTGATTTTCTACATCAGAATTAAAGGCTTTGATTAACGACGAAGCCAGCCATTAACTGTAAAGCGGCTGTCCCGAAAAGCTCGCGATGGGCATCGTACAGGTAGCACTTCATGCATGTAGCGGCTTAGAAAGAAGACAATACTGTTGTTACGAGGCTCGACTGTATTAAATGAATCTGCCTTTACGTAATAGTTATTCTCGATCTTGCTATCGTAAATCAGCAGCTCTCCACCAGCAAAAGGTTTTGGCTCCCGATAGAAGTAATAAACATAGGTAAGTTCTCTCGTTGCAGTATCTGAGCTGCCATTGTCGTTGTGAAGCTTGTAGTAGTTTCCGTCGTTATGAGACGTTAGTTGAGTTTCTATTTGAGAAATGGGAAACGGCGGTAATTCTAATTTACTGATTATGTCTGGAAGAATTGCTTGAATTCGATTGACTATTAATTCAGAAAAATTAGGGAATGAATATAAAACCTGCGATCGTCGATAGTCTAGAGCATCTGTTGAAGTGTTTGTAGAAACAAAAGCTTTCTCCTGTTGGAACACATAGTTCAGTAGCCGATCTCTTTCTTCATCGGTCAGGAAATTATCAATTTGTACATATCTAGAAACGAGATTATCTTTAGGTTCTGGCTGAATTTCTTCAACCGGTTCCAAAAAGATTGGGGGTTCTGTCACCAAACCAAGCAGATGTTCACTAGGAAAATAAATGACCGAGCGACCTTCATTAACCGGAATCTGAAATAGACCAGAAAAATTGCTCCTTTGAGATTGGGAACGGTCTACTAAGGTTGTGAGAAGCTCATGCAAGAGTGGTGCATCTGAGTTCAGCTTTAGCGTATATTCATGTCCACCTGCTAGAAGCAGTTTAACTGAGACAGCTTGAGATTGAGTATGTTGAGAAGCCAGAGTCATAATTACTTCTTTGTTCGACAGCAGAAAAGAAACTAACTTGAGTTTTGTTGCTGTTAAGAAACTATCCGCAACCTCTTTTTGTTTCTATAGTAGGAGCGAATAAAGTCTTCACTGAATAAAATTAGAAATTACTGGAGAAGGTCTAAGCATCTTTTGTAAAAGGTTCCCCAAAAGATAGCGATCTGAACTTGAGCGTTGCGTGATGAGAATACGACTTAAGCAGAAATTAAAATCGTTCAGTATGTAACGTAGTGTTTAGAGACGTTGCGGCACATTCCCAGGGTTAATTCATTGTGAGAGTAGAGAAAGTAGGATAGGAAGCACCCCTATT
>NZ_JCACCM010000098.1:0-26630 GCF_059501405.1 Myxacorys sp. | reverse complement strand
GCATTCCGGGCACTGCAGAGAATCACCTTATTCATCTCTCCATTATGCAACGCCAGCAAGCACTTCAGGACTCTAGAAGAAAGTTGCTAGATTTTAGGATATTCTTACGACCGCCTTGCAGTTGTTTTGGGGTAATACCAACCCTCCGCTTAAACGCTCGAGCCAAATGGCTTTGATCGCAAAACCCGCAGCGGAGGGCAATCTCCACAAGGCTCAGTTCGTGATGCTGTAGTAGAAACTTGGCTCGCTCAATGCGTTGCTGCAAGATGTACTGGTGTGGTGTAACTCCCATCTTTTGCTTGAACAAACGCAGAAAATGACACGGACTGATCTGAGCGATCGCTGCAATCCCAACCAATTTTAGATCCTGATTGAGATGCTCATCAATGTATTCCACTACTTGTTTCAACATTGATGAGGATAATCCATCTCCATAGCTAGAGAGTTTTGGTTGTGTACTGCAGTAGTTTCGCAGAAGATGAATTGCTAATGTCGTTTTGAGGCTATCAATTAGCAAATCGCCACCCATTTTGACAGCTTCTAGTTCATCTTTTACAGCAGAAAAGATTCTCTGAAGCAGCGTATCTTGCTCGCTCATGAATCGAGGAATCAGTTCAATGCGATCGACATCTACCCAATTTTGGCCGACTTGCTTAAGCAAAGCAGAATCAATTGCTAAAATCGCGAACTCGGCTGAAGTCTTCCAATTACACCGTTGAAAGACATCAGCAGGAATAATAGCAATGTCTCCCTGATACCTTCTTTCTCGGCTCAATTTGCCGTCTAGCCATCGTTCTCCGGGGGACGGTTCTGACACATCTGAGGCAGAACGACCTTGAGCAACGACATGCCACGGACTTTGATGCTCAGGCGTATCAAATGCGGGTTGACGATGGAGTTCATAGTGGAAATTGCTCCATCTAGAACTGACAAGGGCGGCAGGATTGGGCAACAATAGAGCAGTTGCCTTGGTGCTACTAAAATCAAGCTGGACGGCTTGTTCACTCATCGCGGCTCAACTCGATCAAAACTGCTTTATTCTGACAAATGCTCCTCTCCTTATTGTGATGAGCCGATCAATGCCTTAAGAGTCACCTGTAATGAGTATGGTGTTTGTCATGGTTGGGTGGCGATCGCTGCTGCCACAAATGGGCTGTTTAGCTTGTTGAACCCGGAGGATCACTATTCAGAAGAGTGCCTTCTGCAGTCACATTCTCTAGATTCGCGCCGCTCAAATTTGCTTCTTCTAATGTAGCTTGGCTCAAATTCGCGTCATGCAATTCGGCGCTTTCCAGGTCCGCGCGGCTCAGATCGGCTTCTGCTAAATTGGCCCCTGTCAGGTCTGCCTCGCTCAAATCAGCTTCATTGAGAGCCGCTTTTTCCAGGTCTGCTGCCTTCAGATCAGCTTGATTTAGTAGCGATCCATCGAGAACGGCTTCTTCCAAAATTGCCTCATCTAGAATCGCATCATTCAAATTGGCACTACTCAAATCTGCCTGGGTCAAGTTTGCGCCCTTCAGCGTGGCTCCACTTAAATCCGCCTGACTCAAGTTTGCCCCTTGCAAATTCGCTCCATCTAGCATTGCTCCATGTAGAACTGCACCACTGAGATTGACACCTTCAAGCACCGCACCTTTCAGGTCAGCAATACTGAAATCTCGTTCTCCAGCAGCATATCGTTGCCTAAGTTCTTCTACGTTCATGGTTAGCGTTTCCTTTTCCTTCAGTCAGGGATTTCTATTCTGTAGTGCTAAGCAATACCTCACCGTAAGCCAGTGGAGAGCAGCGAACGCCTCTCTAGAGATACACTTTTTCAGACACTCCGCCGCTAGCATTAAACTTTAAGAGAGTTAATCTTGATACACGAATTCCGCTCTGTTTATTCTGGTCAAAGAATACATTCGTGCCATATATCTGAGTAATGCAGTTAAGTGCGCGCCTAGATGTTAAAAATGGCGAACCACCTACAAAAAAAAGTTGTACGCTCCATGAGATTGCGCCAATTATTTGAAAGCCGTTCTATTTCTCGTGAAAACGCACATTAAAACTGGGGCAAGATATTAGATAAAGTAAAGTTTCCAGAATTGGGATGTAGCCGTATGGTTCAGTGAGATATGGCACTACCTGATTCTGAAATGGAAAGGATTCGGGGCAGGAGACGCATGGCAAATCCACTGTATGACGTTGTAATTGTTGGAGGCGGAGTAGCGGGGGCAGCCCTGCTCTATTCAGTAGCAAAATTCACAGATCTGAAGCGAGTGGCGCTTCTAGAAAAATACAACGGTGTTGCAACCGTCAACTCTAAAGCCACAAACAATAGCCAGACGATTCACTGCGGCGATATTGAGACCAATTACAGCCTGGAAAAGGCGATCAACGTGCAGCGGACGGCTCAGATGATCGTTCGCTATGCCTGCCAGTTACCTCCTGCTGCCCGTGACCGACTCATTTACTCGTTTCCTAAAATGGTGCTAGGGATTGGCCCACAGGAGTGCGAGTTTTTGCGGCAGCGATACGAACAGTTCAAACCGCACTTTACTGGAATGCAACTGTTGGAGAAAGCCCAGATTGCGGACATCGAGCCGAAGGTGATTCAGGTGAATGGGCACGATCGCTTAGAGGAAGTGGTTGCGATCGCGGTCTTGGGTGATTACACAGCAGTGAATTATGGGCTGCTCGCTCAGTCGTTTGTAGAGCAGGCCCAATCGGTGACGGATAAGGTTGTTGACCTCAAACTGGGCAGTCTGGTGCGGGAGATCGAACCTGTAGGCGAACACTATCGAGTCGTTACGCCTGACGGTTCATTGATGGCTCGATTTGTTGTGGTATCAGCAGGAGGACATAGCCTGTTATTTGCCCACCGCATGGGAATTGGATTGGAATACTCGTGTTTACCTGTTGCGGGAAATTTTTACTTTACGCCTCAAGTCTTGAACGGCAAAGTTTATACCGTTCAGAATGACAAGTTGCCTTTTGCGGCAATTCATGGAGATCCAGATATTACAATGCCTGGGAAAACTCGCTTCGGGCCAACAGCCCTGCCGCTTCCTCTGTTGGAGCGTGACAATATGAAAACGCTCGTCGATTATCTGGAGGTGCTGCGACTCGATCGAGCCGTTGCAGATGTGCTGTGGGATTTGTTCAAAGTGCGGGACATTCGCAACTACATCTTCAAGAATATGGCGTTTGAGGTTCCTCTGCTGAACCGTCGGTTATTTTTGCAAGATGCCCGTAAGATTGTCCCTTCATTGCAACTAGAGGACTTAGAATTTGCACAGGGCGTGGGTGGCATTCGTCCTCAGTTAATTGACAAAACTGGGCGGAAGCTAATTCTAGGACAGGCAGAGATTGATCCGGGGTCTGGTATTCGGTTCAACATCACACCTTCTCCAGGCGCGACGACTTGTTTAGGAAATGCCGAACAAGATTTGCTTCGGATTCAGCAGCATTTGGGTTGTCAGTTCGATCGCAGGTGGTTTGAATCTGAACAGGTTGCTGTGCCTGAGTAGGAGTGGGGTGCAAGAAAGCTGACAGAGAACGTGGGTCGTTCTACAACAGTACGTTCTACAACAGTAATTTCTACAACAGTAATAGAGACCGATGTAACTTGCGGGAGTCCTGATTGAGCCTCAGTGATATCGTAGGAAGCATTGCCTCCATTTTGTTTCACGCGCTATGTTTGACCCGCAACCGTGGCAAACGCCACCCGCTCCGATTGCTCAAATTTTGAATGCCGCTTCTCCACCTAGCGTTCACGTTTCACCGGATCGGCGCTGGTTGTTGGAACTAGAGCAGTCTGATTTGTGCGCGATCGCAGATCTGGCAGAACCGGACGTCGCGATCGCGGGGTTTCGGATTAATCCTCGCACTCATGCACCGGCACGCCAGAGGTTCTACGATCGCGGCTGGATTCAAAATATCGCAGCGAAAACCCGAACGGCGATCGATCTTCCAGATGGCGCTCGCATTGATTTTTTACAATGGTCGCCCAATGGCGAGAAGTTAGCATTTACGCTCACTCAACCTGAGGGATTGGAGTTGTGGGTGATGGAGGTTGCTGTCGGAAAACCGTGGCGCGTGACAGAAGCCATCTTGAATGCGACTTATGGAACGCCCTACCGATGGCATTCCAATGAGGCGTTTCTCTGCAAAGTCATCTCAAGCGAAGGCGAACCACCCACCGCTCCTCGGTTGCCGAGCGGACCCTCGATTCAAGAAAACTTGGGACAAAAAACTCCCAATCGGACGTATACCAATCTCTTGGCAACGGCTCATGATGAGGCATTGTTCGAGTACTATGTCACCTCAATCTTAGAACACGTTCTGTTGACCGGAGAACGGACTCAGTTGATTTCGCCCAGCTTAATCGCTGGAGTCGAGGTGTCTCCAGATGAGCAATATATTCTCTTGAGCAGGCTACATCGTCCATTTTCATATCAAGTTCCGGCGGCACGGTTCCCTCGACAGATTCAAGTCTTAGATGCAACGGGCAAGGTTGTCTACGAGGTTGCTGATCTCCCGTTAGATGAACAGCGATCGATTAAGTTTGACGCGGTGCGTCCAGGACGTAGGCAAGTAACCTGGCGCAGCGATCTCCCAGCGACTTTATTTTGGGTGGAGGCATTGGATGACGGCGATCCAAGCCAAGACGTGCCCCATCGCGATCGCTGGCTCGAATTGGATGCGCCGTTTGCGAATGAACCGAGGGAATTGTGGCGATCGCAGTATCGGTTCTGGAACCTCCAGTGGGGACGAGACGATGTTGCTTTGGCGTGGGAACGCGATTATGATTCGCGGCAGATGCGATTGTGGCGAATTCGACCGGATCAACCGAACATCGCCCCCACGTTGCTAAGCGATCTCAGTTTTGACGATCAATATCGCTCTCCCGGAATGCCTGTGATGCAAAAGGGAGCTTACGATCGCCAGGTTTTGCAGTTTACGCCAGAGGGTCAAGGGGTCTATTTCAAGGGGCGAGGGGCTTCCCCGCAAGGCGTCTATCCTTTTTTAGATCGGATGGATCTGGCAACGGGTCAAACGGAGCGGCTGTGGCAGTGCCAAGATCCGTACTTTGAAACGGTGGAAGCTGTGTTAGATGCAGATGCTCAAACGCTAGTCACTCGTCGGCAATCGCAAACGGAACCCCCCAATTATTTTTTGCGTTCTGCCCGAAACAGCTTGCCGATTCCCCTGACTCAGTATGCAGATTCTGCCCCTCAGTTTGCCAGTGTGCAGAAAGAATTGGTGCAGTATCAACGCTCAGATGGCGTTTCGTTGTCTGCAACGTTATATTTGCCTGCTCACTACGATCCGCAACGGGATGGGCCATTGCCGATGGTGTTTTGGGTGTATCCAGCCGAGTTTAAGGATCGGGAGCTAGCAGGGCAAAACACAACCGCAGAGAATACCTTTAGTCGTCCGAGTCGGGCTTCGGTTTTGTTTCTGTTGACCCAAGGCTATGCAGTGTTGAGTGATCCTAAATTACCGATCATTGGGGAAGGTGATGCAGAACCAAATGATACTTATGTTGAACAACTGATTGCTGGAGCAGAGGCTGCCGTTGACTATGTTGTGCAGCGCGGCGTTGCTGATCGCGATCGCTTAGGCATTGGCGGACATTCCTATGGAGCATTTACGACAGCCAACCTTCTAGCGCACACGAATTTATTCAAACTAGGCATTGCTCGAAGTGGAGCCTACAATCGAACGCTGACTCCATTCGGGTTTCAGGGCGAACAACGCAATTTTTGGGAAGCAGTCGAGACGTATCAGCAGATGGCTCCGTTTACGCAGGCTGCGAAAATTAAAGCTCCTTTGTTATTGATTCATGGCGCAAATGATAGCAATGCTGGAACGTATCCCCTGCAAACGGAGCGCTTTTATGAGGCATTGAAGGGATTAGGGGCAACGGTGCGATGGGTTGAGCTTCCGCTTGAGGATCATGGCTATCAGTCGAAGGAAGCAGTTGGGCATGTGTTGTGGGAGATGGTGCGGTGGTGCGATCGCTATTTCAAATCGTGATCTCAAGTAGCCGTCGTTCTGCTTTCTGCTGGAACAGAACGATCGGAAACAAAGTCTACGTGCTACATACCCGAATTTCTACCCAAATTCTTTACACAGCATGGCTTCTCGACTTAACGTTTGGCTCTTATTGAGTGTGCTTGCTGCAGCAAATGTAGTAGGAAATGTTGCCCAAACTCGCGCCTCTGCTCAGGAGCCATCGGTGGCAGCAATCTGCAATCCCGATCAGACCTTAGAGAGCAAGGTTGTTATTCCATTTGAACAAGCACGAAACGCATTAGATGCCAAAAATGGAGACCTCACTATTCAAGCCTTGCAGGAAGGATTGGCCATTGCTCCGCAGTTGAGCAATACGCAGATTCAGGCTAGCTTGATTGAGCAATGGTTTTTGGAGACCAATGGTTATCCGGGTTCTCGGTTTGAGCGATTGATACAGCTCATGAATCGACCCCAGCAGCCAGCTCAAATTGAGCTGTTGTTAGATCAGTTTTTGCAGTTGGCAAATCGTCTCACTCCTGGAACCAGCTACATTAAAACTCGCGGATTAGCTGCGATCGCGCGTCAGTATAGCGTTTTAAATCAACCTCAGAAAGCAATGATCGCGCTTAACCAAGCCCGTCAGGTCTCACGATTTATTAGAGGATCGATTTTTAGTGCAAATGCGCTGATTGAGATTGCCCAGGGCTATGCAGCAATTGCGCAACCCCAACCCACACAAGAGATTTTGGCCCAGGTTGAGCAAGCCCTGCAACAGACTCCTGTCAATACTTCTGAGTCCATTAAAGTCACGATTTTAGAGCGGATGGCAGCTATTTATGCTCAAGTTGGAAACTACGCAACCGCTCAACAAATCGCAGCCCGATTTCCAAAGAATTCAGACTCTCAATCTGTTGCCCTTCGAGGCATTGCAGAAGCCTACATTACGGCGCAAAAATTGCAGGCGGCTGAGCAGATCAATTTAGCGATCGCAGCTCCCTCTCAGAAAGTGCCTGTTTTAGGACAGCTCGCTGTGGCTTACAGTGCAAAACAGCCCAACAAAGCGACGCAACTTTTTCGTCAAGGAGCGCAACTGGCTCAATCGCCAACAGTAGCGCGAGATGTGATTTTGCAAGAATCGTTGATTAACGGTCTGGTAAAGGCTCATCTACAAGTGGGGCAGCGAGATGAAGCCTTGCAATTGACGAGGCTGCTAAAAACGTCTCAAAATGAAGCCTTCAAGTCAGTGATCGCGGCTTATCGTCAAGCTGGACAAACGACTAAAGTAAAACAGTTGCTATCAGAACGGCTGCGAGCGGTTCCAGGAGATAATCAGCCTTGGTCGAAAATTGATGTCTGGGAGTTGCTTCAGATCGCTGTAGCGACAAAACAGTTCGACTGGATTCGCAGCGAATGGCCTCGGATCTCGGCGATCGATTACGGTTTGCACGACTGGCAAATCGTCAACATGGCGACTGTCTATGCTGAGACGGCTCCCTATGAGCAAGCAGTTCAGTGGGTGAATCAGCTGCCGCTTGATAACCGCCCTTTGTCGCGCATTCGATCGCTCGCCGCGATCGCGCTGACGATGCATCGCTCTGGCAATGTCACTCAGGCAAATGAGTTGCTCAAGCAAACGCAGCAGACGATTGATGTTGTTGACAAGGCAAACCGAGCCAAGATTGAACGTGAGGGAGGCGATTTGTTTGAGCGCGATCGCTTCAAACCCCAAGCTTTAGCCGTGATCGCGCTGGTCTATGCCCAAACGAATCAAGCTGAATTTCGTCCATTGCTGAAGCAAGTGAGCCAGTTAGATGTGAATATGAGTGATCCAGCGATCGCGACTCCTACCGATAATCCGTTCGCTGTATTTATGGAAGCTGAGCAATATGTCGGCGCGTTTCAACTCGCGCAAGACACCAAAGATCGAGGAATTCGGGAGGGACGATTGCAATCGAGTGCAACGGCACTGCTGAAGCAAAATCGCTTTGATCTGGTGCTGCCTGTGGTCAATCAACTCACGTCTGCGAACAACAAGACAGCACTATTGTTAGCGATCTCGCAACGTTATGGTGAATTGCAACAACTCGATCGCGCGATGCCGATTTTGGCTCAGGCGGTTCGGGTGGCTCAAACCATTCCAGGTGATGAATCGCAGGTCGATCGATTTGGGCTGGATGGTGCCACGGTGATTGAGTCGAGCAACGATCGAGGCAGTTTTCTAGAAGCGATCGCGGTTCAATATGCTCGGTTTAAGCAACCCGCCGAAGCACTCAAGGTTGCTAATCTGCTGCAAGGAAAACAGGCTCGTGAATCGGCACTCCAAGCAGTACGATGCGTTGTCGCTCAGCAATCCTCTAGACAACGTTAGTGGGGATGGACAAGAAATGTGCTTCTCATGTTAACCTCACAGCAAGCACAATGAAGCCAAACTAAGCTTCCAACAACACGAGGAACTCTGCCTCCGACAACAAAGGAATTCCTAAACTCTCTGCTTTCGTCAGTTTCGATCCCGCTTCTTCACCCACCACCACATAATCAGTCTTCTTACTGACCGAATCCGTGACTTTCCCACCTGCTTTTTGAATCATCGCTTTGACTTCATCGCGTTTCAGCGTCGGTAGCGTTCCGGTGACAACAAATGTTTTACCTGCGATCGCAGCCTTTCTTTCAGCGATCGCCGTTCTCTCTCCCTGAAGCTGCACTCCAGCCTGCCGCAACCGAGCAATCAACACCCGATTCCCGTGATTTTGAAACCACTGATACACCGATTGCGCGATCTCCGATCCAAATCCATGAACCGCTTCGATTGTTTCTGGTGTAGCTTGCAACAAATCATCTACGCTTGGAAACTCTTGAGTCAGCGTTTGCGCATTCACACTCCCGACGTGCCGAATTCCTAATCCATACAATACTCTCGACCACGGCTGAGCTTTAGAGTCTTCAATTGCTTTTACCGTTTTCTCAGCCGATTTCTTTCCCATTCGCTCTAGCGTTAGCAGTTGTTCGACTGTCAAATCATACAAGTCTGCAACAGACTGTACTAACCCTTGATCGACCATTTGCAACCCTAGTTTCTCACCGACGCCGTTGATGTCGAGCGCATCTCGACTTGCCCAGTGAATCAGCGCACCCCGCACGATCGCAGGACAAGAACTATTAATACATCGAGTTACAGCTTCGTCATCCGGTTTGACCACAGGTTCGCCACACTCCGGGCAATGGGTCGGCATCTGATAGGGTTGCGTATGTTCAGGACGCAACTCGGTCAGCACCCGCACCACTTCAGGAATGATTTCTCCGGCTTTGCGAACAATCACCGTATCTCCAACGCGGCAATCGAGTTCTGCGACGCGATCGCGGTTGTGCAACGTCGCCCTCGATACCGTCGTCCCGGCTAACGGCACCGGGCGCAGCTCAGCAACAGGCGTGATCGCACCCGTACGTCCCACATTGACGCCAATGTTTTCTAGAATCGTCGGAGCTTCTTCGGCGGGATACTTCAGCGCGATCGCCCACCGAGGAAACTTCTGCGTAAACCCTAATTGCGCTTGCAGATCAAACGAGTCGAGTTTGACCACAACGCCATCGGTGAGATAGCCAAGGCGCGTGCGCTCAATTGACCAGCGATCGCAGTAAGACTGCACGGCCTCCAGCGTCGGACACCGCTCTCGCTCAGGATTGACTCGAAAGCCCATCTGTTTTAGCAATTCGAGAGATTCCCACTGAGAGCGAGGCGGCGAAGCAACTGATTCTGGCAAGTGAAGCGTGTAGGCGAAGAAGTCTAAGTTCCGCCTTGCCACAATCTTAGAATCGAGTTGGCGCAGCGTTCCGGCTGTGGCGTTGCGAGGATTGGCAAACAGAGAATCCCCCGCTTGTTCGCGCTCTTGATTGATTTGCTCGAAGGACTTAATCGGCAAAAACGCTTCGCCCCGGACTTCTACGATCGCAGGCGGATTCTCTACACTCAGTCGCAGCGGAATCGAACGAATTGCCCTCACATTCTGCGTAATCTCTTCACCCGTGATCCCGTCTCCCCGCGTGACGCCCCGCACCAAAATACCCTTCTCGTAGGTGAGGGCGAGAGCATTGCCATCGATTTTCAACTCACACACATAGGAAAAATCGTTGACATTTGGGGCAACTCGTCGCCAACGCTGTTCCCACGCCGCTAGTTCTTCATTCCCAAAAGCATTTTCTAAACTGTAGAGCGGCACATTATGTCTGACAGACGTAAACTGACTGGCCGGACGTTCTCCGACTCGTTGCGTCGGGCTGTCGGGCGTAATCAGTTCTGGAAACTGAACCTCTAAGGTCTGCAACTCCCGATAAAGCTGGTCATACACGGCGTCTTCCATCAGGGGCGCGTCTAGAACATAGTACGCATAACTCGCCTTCTGAAGCAGATCTCTTAACTCGTGTAAACGCTGCTGAACCTCTGGGGTCGCTTGTACTAAGTCCATCGTCCGATTCCCAACAACCTAACAGCCTAGTGTACCTGCTGCCATTCGCTTTGCGACGCTCAAAGGGTAGCTCTACTCTGTCCGAAAAGCTCAATCTTAAGAGATAGAAAGAAAAGCCAGGCTTCTGCAATGATTGAGAAGAGCATCGCGATGTACCGTGTTCGGTTGGGGTAGGAAAGGCGCAAATGATACGCTCTATGACTGCCAGACAGAACGCAGCAACTTGATTCTTTCGACAGACCTCCGTATGATTACAGATAGCTTGACTTCAGTTTCACGAGTAATCCAGGGATGATAGCTAAATCGGTTAAAGGCATCATGTTTTTATTCAGATTGCTAATGCTGGCTATCCCTAAATCCTAGTGATGGTTCTGCTTGTACAACAATTTTGGCTTCCTATTATTCACGAGGGTGTGATTTATGAATTTTAACTGGAGCAATCTATCGGGCAATTCCTCTGAAACTGCGCAAAACGCGAATGATGAGACAGACCGATATGACGCAGATTTCAATCATCTAGACGCTGACATCGAAGTGGCAGGCGCGATCGATGCCTTTGTTAGCTTAGAAGACGTTGTTCCTGATGCAGATTGGGCAGAAGTATTAGCCGCTGCTTGGGGTATGCCTTATCCGTCTTCTGCCGAAATCCCCGATCGCTAGCGCCTCTATTTTAAAATTAAAGTAATTTTTGAATCGGCGCAGCGTTAAGAACCTCCCATAAAGAGGGCGCGGCAAAGTCAGGAACCACAAGCGAAGCGCCAACTGCGTAGAGTTCTGTTGGGGTCTGAGATGAAGCAATTCCGACTGTTGGAATTTGTGCAGCAACAGCAGAGCGGACGCCGGAAGGCGAGTCTTCAAACGCGATCGCAGCACTAGCATTCAGCCCAAACGCCTCTAGCGCAAACTGATAGGGAGCCGGATCAGGCTTGCCAGCTCCTAACTCTTCCGACAAAATCACTCGATCAAAGGTTTGATCAAGCTTCAGAATTTCTAGCATAAACTGCACATTTGCCCGTGGAGCGTTCGTGACAACCGCTTGCTTCAACTGGTGGGCGCTTGCCCAAGCAATCACATCCTGCAACCCAGTCATCGCCGGAAGTTGCGTCGCCAATTCTCGAAATCGGGCTTCTTTTTGCTCAGCAAGGGCAACGCCTTCCGCGACCGTCAGCTGAGGCAGTAGATCCGCTACGATCGCGGGATTTAACTTTCCCGTTATGCGCTGCTTATAAAATGGCTCGTCAATCGCAATATCAAATGGCTGCAAAGCTTCTGCCCACGCTTGAAAGTGAACGGGGTCTGTGTGTGCGATCGTGCCATCTAGATCGTACAAAATAGCGGCGAGTTCAGAGATCTGAGCCAACACCGAAGTCACCGCGTTAGTAGAAGATTGCACAAGATTGCCTTTACAAGATTTGACTTTAGCTTTCAGTTTTGAGAGGAACTGGTTTGTCCTCGCCCTAGCGAAACAACCCTAATGCTCAAAAACTCCCTGATACTGCAATATATCCAACTGGGCAAACGTTGGCAAACACTCAAAACAATCCTGTGCCAGTTCCCATCGCTCTTCCCGCTTCAGCATCTCAATTAGCGTTTGACGAGCGCTGAGCAGGTAACGCACATCGTTCGCCGCATAGCTCAACTGAGCATCTGATAGATTGGCCGCATTCCCCCAATCCGAACTTTGAGCGCTCTTATCTAGCTCAACGCCTTCTAACTCCTGAACTAAGTCCTTGAGACCGTGACGAGGAGTATAGGTACGTGCCAACTTGCTAGCAAGCTTGGTGCAAAAAATAGGATTAACCAGAATTCCTAAGTGGTAGCGCAGTGTTGTAATGTCAAATCGAGCAAAATGAAAAACTTTTGCAATCGTTGAAGCTTCTAGAAGTTGCTTCAGGTTGGGGGCTTCTGTTTGCCCGCGCACAATGCGAATCACAGAAACTCGATCGGCAGCATCACACAGTTGAACGAGACATAAGCGATCGCGTTGAGGAAGCAGACCCATCGTTTCGGTATCAACCGCGATCGCGTCTGTTTGTAAATAACTATCTAGCAATTCAGGGGGCAAGTCGCGATCGTAGCGATAGAATTCTTTTGGCTGCATGGGCAAGCGATGGGGATGAGAAAGACTTGATGATTAGGATACTTCAATCTAAATCGCTTTCGATTCACCCCCATGCTGGAGTTATTGTTTGATCTGGAGTTACTGTTTGATAAAAATTTGAGTGAAGTAATATTCCCCTTTAACATTCTTGCTGACGCCTACACCCGTGACTGTATACTGACCTTCAATATTATGGCGATGCCCACTACTCGTTAACCACCCTTGAACCGCTTTTGCTGCCGGATTGTCGTAGCCCATGTTGTAAGCCACATTTTCGGCAGCGGCGCGAAAGAAGCCCCGCTTGGCGGTGTTTTTGACTCGTTCATCTGAGTTTTGATCTACTGAGTCTTGATCCAACGGGAAGATTACTGCTTTTTGAATTGTTTTCTGAATGCCTTTAACTCGATTCTCGAATCCCGCGTGCCCCATTGGAATGGCTTTGTTTGCCATCTCCTTGCTATGTTCTCGCGCTTTCTTAGCCAATTGAGCGTCCCATGCTAGAGCTTTCAGCCCTCTCTTAGCCCGATACCCATTGATTTGTTGAAAGACATCCTGTTCTATTGACCCCGTTGTAGGACTGGCTAAAACAGAATTGGGTGGCGGAGCAGGGGGATTAGCCTGAGCGATTATGCTCGAAGCGGCAGATTGGGCATACGCAATATTAGTTCCTCCTAAAGTAACAGTTACTAGACTGAGCAGTACACGAACAGAAAGGGATTGTTGCATCCCAATTCCTCCTAACAAACCATGCCTTAAGACAGATAACACGACTTAAGGCGATTTTAATAGTGATATATGCGACAAAAGTTGTGTGAAATTACTGATTCTTTATATTTTTTTCATAGAAATAGGACTACGTTAAAGATTTCCGTAAATTCAAAAAAGTTAATTGTTTTTATACAAATTGCTTATCTGTCTGTACAGGCATAAGATTTGGTTTTTCTATGCATAGTAAATTAAATAAATTCTAATCAAATTGCTTCTAAGAGGCGTGCTTCAAAACAGTACACAATTTGAACTTGTCGCCATTCCTTGCGTTGCCCTCATCCCCCTTCTCGCGTGAACGAAGAAGAGAGCAAGCGCATTCTGACTTCCGCTCTATCATGGTGCGGAAACATCTAGGTGGCAGCAGTTTTAACCATCAGTTTTTAACCGTTGTAAGAAATTACTAGCCCCTACAGCTGTAAGAAATTACTAGCCCCTACAGCGCTGGACGCGGATACGGCTTCACAAGAGTTGTCCCTTGAAACACGTGAAATCGCTCGATAATCACGCCACCGCGACGCAACGGCACATCACCTAGCTTCGTAAACTGCTGAAAGTAGGGTGCATACCCTGCCGCAGAATTTTCTCGGATTTGAAATCGATTTGACGTGATGTAGATCCCAGTTTTGCCAACCCATTGATCCGCCGTTGACCAAAATGCAAATCCGCGAACATCCCGCTTATCGAAACACGTCACCGGGGCCGAAGTCAGGGGCGCAATTGCCATCGCTACATGTCCAGAGAGGTGAAAGCGATTACTAAAGACAAAATCCGCTTGGCGCAGAGCCGCGAGCATCTGAGGAGATGCAGCTAATTCTCTTTGGAGTTGCAGCACATCTACAAGTTCGACCGAGGCATCCTTTTGAGGCGTCAAAAAACCTCCAAAAATCGCATAATTCCCAGGTTTTTGAGCGATACCTGCGGTGACATGCAGCAAGGCAATCAGCATCAAACTGGCAATTGCGATCGCAGATCCAACAAGCCACCGTCTCACCGCTTTTGGATGCCGTTCTTCCCAAACCGAGGCTCGCCAACCTAGTAACGGAGTTGCCGCTAAAAATCCTGGCATTGTCCATGATGGCAAGAGCTGCTGATAGCCTCCGATGACCGTGAAGATCAACACTACGGGCATCGAAACCCAGACCAAAAACGGAACAACGGGCAGTCGAGGAGCCGAAATCCAGGACTTAATGGTAACCCAACTTGAGCGCAATCCAACCCACCACAAGGGAATCCCAAACGTTGGAAACATGTAGGCAGATCCGAATAGAGCCGTTTCAAAAGCATTAACAATATTGTATCGACGATCAGGAACACTCCGATTGCTTTGAAACCGAAATGATACCCAATCGTGTTGCCAGTTCCAATACAAAACAGGCGAAAAGGTGATGATAAATAAAATTAGCCCCAATAACGCCCAAGGTGATACTAATGCAACACGATGTTGACGACTGGTTAAACAAAATCCAACCAATCCAAACCCTAATAAGAAGCCATGATATTTGCCCAAGCAGGCATAGCCTACCAACAATCCTAGAATAGCTAACCGATAAGTAGGGCGATACTCAAATCCGTCTTCTGGGAAGAACTCATAGGCAGCAACCCACATTGTTAGCGACCAAAAGAACATTAATGGTACATCTGGCAGCGTAAAGGTTCCGAACACAAGTTGAAAAATGGGGACAGTAGACGCGATCGCAACTGTCAATATTCCTGCTCGTGCTGAAAAGAGGTGGAGTGTCGCTCGGTACAGAAAATACAATGTTGCCGTATAGATCAGCAAACTCCCTAACCGAATCGTGAACTGGGACACAAATCCAGTGAGCCAAACGCCCAGACCCGTCGTCAAGGCGACTAGCGGCGGATGATCAAAATAGCTCCAGTCTAAATGCTGGGTATAAATGTAATAGTACGCTTCGTCAAATCCTGGGGGAAGCCAGAACGCAATGATGCTCCGAAACAGCAATCCCACACCCAGCAGTAATAGAATAATTTGATTCGTTCGAGCCATTGACCAGTGCTTATTCATCTGCTTGCTTATTGAATGGGAACTCGCACAAGTTGATACACCCCTGCTGCTTGAATTAAGTCATACTGTCCCGATGGGATAGCGGCTTGCAAGGCTTTTGAGGTTGTAATCATCAAAATTGAAGACGACGTTGGGCGCGATTGGTGCCAAGCTCCAGAGGATCGCAGTTCCGCAAGATAGGGTTGTATCGATCGAGTCCGGTTGAGAAACGTAACGGGTTGACCTGTGTAGAACACCAAACTGGGCTTCTCAAACGAATCGGTTGCCATGACGATCGCTTCATCGCGGCGAACGTGAGTTACCGTTTCTGCAAGTTGCCTTAGAGGAAGCTGACGTTCTTGATCAACAATCTCAAACGTAGGCGTGATAAAAAATACAATAAATGCCGCGATCGCGACGAAATTGACGTTCCAAAACCAGTTCATCTGGCGGCGGAAGATCAGCACTAACCCTGCGATCGCATTGCCAAACCAAACGATCGTGCCAATCATTGGTAATCCTGCTGATTCAAGCGCCCGTCCTAAGTTAGGCATCGCCGGATCGCTCGTTAGCCATTGCGGACTGTATAACGCGCCAATCCCTAAGACAACGCTAAAAATAAGGCTAGTATAAACACTAATTTTTAACCAAAACGACTGTTTGTTTTGATCCATCTGTTGCTGCCACCACAACGCCACTAAGATTGCAGCCGCAGGAATTGATGGAAGCGAATAGGTAATATATTTAGTGACTGCGATCGTAAAGAACGTCAGAACGGTTGCAAACCAAATTAGAGCAAATAGTCCGAACTGCCCACTGCGATCCAGTTCTCGCCATTGTTTGCGTTGGACAACACTCGCAATTGCAGCGGGTAACGTCAGCGACCAAGGCAAAAACCCAATCAATACGATGAGCAGATGAAAGTACCACGGCCCTGAATGCTGATTCACCACGCTGGTAAAGCGCTCAACATTATGCACCCCAAAAAATGAATTAACAAAGGCTGAGCCATTTGCCAGATAGACCAACACATACCAGGGCAACGTGATCAGAACAAATACGATCGCGCCTCCAACAACCTTCATTTCCCGCAGACCAACGCGTAGGTTTCTCACGCAGAATAGGAAAATCAGAACGATCGCGCTCGGCAGCACAACGCCTACAGGGCCTTTGGTCAAAACCGCCAGCGCCATCAAACTGTAGAACGCAAAATACCAGCGAGTTTTGATCCGGTCGAGAGGCTGCACATAGCCCATAAAAAACGCCAGCAGCGAACCGCCAAAACATAGATTTAGCAGCATGTCAGAGTAGCCTAGTCGCCCAAAAAAGAGCATCTCCAAATTGAGAGCGACAATGGCAGAACCGAGATAGGGAAGCAGATTAGGCGATGTAGCCGGATATTCGGCGCGGTTTTTGGCATCAAGCTTTCCGGCGATAACCTGTAGAACGTAAAAGCAAATTCCGGTTAATAGCGTCGCCGCGATCGCAGAGGGCAACCGCGCTGCCCAAGCGGTCGTACCAAACGTTCGGTATGCGATCGCCATACACCAATAGATTAACGGGGGCTTGTCAAACCGAGTGACGCCATTAAAGTAGGGCGTAATCCAATCTCCTGTGACCGCCATTTGCCGCGCTGCTTCTGCAAACAATGGCTCTGTCTCATCGAGCAACCCCGTTGCGTCCAGCCGATGAAAAAACACAAGCCAACCTAAAAACCCGATCCAAACGAACGGCAGAACGCGAACAATCGCCGGATGCTTCAATAGTTTCGCAGAGTTCAAGAGTCAACCATTCCTAGTGGGGGACGTGTGCGCTGAACAGCCACAAGGCAACATCTTAATCTGATTTGCTGCGATTAGCGCTTTGCACAACTCTGAAGGAAACGCTAACCTCTAGCTTCAGAAGAACGTCCAATCACCATTTCGATCTGCTCCGCAACCGTCTCCGGATACTCCAGCATTGATAAATGACCACACTCCGGAATTTCAAACACGTTGGCTCCAGAGTCGCTAAAGAGGGGATGAAAACTTGCCAAGTGACGAACATATTTGGGTTCCATCACCGAATCTTTAGAGCCGGCGATGAAATAGACGGGCTGATGGAGCCGTGCCACAACTTGAGGCAGCCGATGCACCTCGTACTCTGTCGTCGAGTCGAGCAAGGTTCCTAATGCCGCCTCGCGATCGGCAGCAACAAAATCTACGAGACGCTGACGCGCCCACGACCTAGCGATCGTTCTACCCACACTCGCCCGTGTAAACAAAAGCTCTAAACAAGGAACTTGAGGCAACCACCGAGGGCGTAATTTCACAATCTGCTGTCCTGCCGCTCGAAACCGCTCAAAAGATTCCTTCAAATAAATTCCGCCACCCGAATTAAGGCAAATGACCCCTCGAACTTGCTCTGGCAGTTGATCAGCTGCCCACAACGCCACATACCCCCCTAGAGAATGCCCGATCAGCCATACCTGCGAAATATTTAATTCTCGTAGCAAAATCTCTAAATCCTTTGCATACGATAGAAGACTGTATTGTGACACTAATGATCTAGTGGACTTTGCCAAGCCAACCCGATTAGAGCTTCGCACCGCTAATCCTTCAGATCTTCGCACCGCTCGCGCTGTCGAAACTTCGATCGCTGTTGCTGCACCTTCTCGCTCTGCGGGGTGAGCCAGCGCCATCGGCGATCGGCAAGGTTGAGACTCACCAAAGCCCCGAAGATCGTAAGATAAGCACTGATAATGAGGTGCTAGCCGCTCAATCAACGGCTGCCAGTAGTTGCGACTCAACAACCAACCGTGGACAAAAATCAGAACTTCTTTAGAGGGGGTGGGAGCCGTCTGTTCATAGACATGCGGAACTCCCAGAACAGTGATGGTAGGCATCATTCCATCCTACCGTAAACTATTACATCAACTAATGTATGGCAGCATACTCTCCTGCCAGACTAGAACAAACTAGAACAAAAAAGGTCTCAATCATTCTCCGCGACAGAACCACCATGACAAATCAAACTGACTCCACCATCACCATTCGAGAGATTGCCAGCGCTTTTCGTCTAACGGGCTGGATCAGCTTTTGGGTGCAGCTTGTGTTGACCGTTGTTTCTAGCGCAATTTTGGCGTTTGCTGCTGTTTCAACTCGCACCGGGGCAAACAACCCCAATACTGGCGTCGGGGTCGCTCTGACGCTTTGTAGCATTGCCGTTCTAGGATTTAATATGTTTTGGGCGCTCAGTCGCTACGTTGCTCTCGGACGGCGGTTAAAAGCACCCGCTGTAGCTCGTCCCAAAAAAGCAGAAGCCGTTCAAGCGCTGCGGACGGGATTGATTTCAAGTTTAGTCGGAATTTTGCTGGCGCTGATCGGAGCAGAAGCGATCGTGGGTCTGCTCTTTGGCAAAGTGGTGAATCAAGGATTTGCTGGGTTTGTCAATGTAGACCAGTCAAAATTCATTCAGCCCATCGATATTTTAGTGGTGCAAGCTAGTATCAACGTCACTTTGGCTCAATTTGTCGCGATCACGGCTTCGCTTTGGCTTCTCAATAAAATGAGCCGCCAGTAAATTAAGTCACCAGTAAACTCGTTTTCACCCTTATACGTAAGCACCGTTAAATATTTCTATAGGAGTATCGTTAAAACAGTGTTAGATGGATGATCCAACTCTCACTCAATGCTCAACTCTCAGCGAACCATTAGCGCTGATTTGCCGTCCACTCAAAAATTTGGTTGAGTTGCTCTAGAGACACAAACCCGTAGCGCCAAAGAATCATCGGCAACGGGCCGCGATCTTGCTGAGAGTAGCGCATTGCCATAGCGATCGACGAAGGTGAAATCGATAAGTCTTCGGCCAAAAACCGAATTAGTCTTTGCTGAGTACTATCGAGGTTGCTCATGAATTCTTTTAATTCATATTGCTCAACCGTTTCCGATGCAAGTACAGAGGGGTCAGAAATACCTTGAGTAGACAATGGGGTAGGTCCTTAATGATTCCTGGAAATTTATGAAGTCAAATCGTATCACTAAAACTTAAAATTCGATATTAATCTACTACTTAATAACTCAACTTTAGAAATAACTATCTAAATTTTTTGTTTAAATTAAAGTTGTAAATGTGGTTAACGCTGCTCAATGAAGCCATATCCGACAAGATGTTGGGTTTTAACCGAAGTAAAGACATCTCAATCACGTCAGAGTGCTGAAATCGCCTTTGCTTTGGATTAAGTATTGCTCAACCTAAGCAACACCTGCTGGCTTCATCTACTTAATCTTCTATTCTGTGTGACTCTGTGTGACAAATCTCTGTGTGACAAATCATTGTGCAACTAAGGGTCACACCTCGACTTAACAGAATGTAGGTCTTAGTGCAAGCGTAGAGTAGCTCATTATCGAATACACTGCTTACAGTTTCTACGGGCTATATTAATTCGGGAAACTTCATTGATTTGTGAAACTTCTGTCCTGTGACCCTTACGGGGCCGCCCATCGTACTTTAGATAGCTGTTATGCATGATCGTCCACGTTCTACTCCTCGACTCCAACGGTGGCGGTTAGCCCTTGGCGCAACTTTGATACAAATGCGACTTCAGCAAGCAGCGCTGATGTTTGCTGGAAGTCTCGTTTCCATTGTTGCGGTGAGCCTCCCTGCTGAAGGGGCAGAAAGGCTGTACCTATCCTATGGGTTGCTGGAGCGATCAGTTTCCGTAGCTGCACTCGAAGACTACGCCCAGAGTGGCAAGCTTGACCAAGATCTCTACGTGTATTCACAGTATGCTACTGCTGAACAACTCGCTACCTTGCGGAGAGCGCTCACAACTCGCGCCTCGCTGCCTCCGGTGGCGGTGTCTCAGTTTCTCTACACGTCTCAAGGAGAAATCTTGCTGCGGCGACTCGGACAAGTGATTCAGCCGGAGTCACGCGACACAGGATTTTATGCAATTCGGGCGGCACTAATTTTAGCCTCTGCCGATCCGGAAGGAATTACCCCGCTTAATGTGTTTCGGAGATTTCCGACGCGGGGGATTCGGATTGATTTGCAGAAGACGCTGGAAATTGCCAATGAGTTAGGCAATCTGATTAATCGAACCAATGAAGCAACGAGCGCGATCGCAGAGCTTGCCGCTCAAAATTCAACACCTCCTATTTCAAACCCAGTAGATTTGGGGGCACGCGGGGCGTTTGGTGTGCAGAAAGAAACGTTGCGCTTGGTGGATCGCAGCCGGAACCTCGTGTCTGTGTTGGGGGGCGATCGCGTCATCCCAGTCGATGTCTATTTCCCTCAAGCTCGGCGTCAAGCGCTGCCAAACGCGGCGATTCCGCTGATTGTGATCTCTCATGGGCTAGGCAGCGATCGCATGACGTTCCAGTATTTAGGAGAACATCTGGCGTCGCATGGATTTGCGGTGGCGGTGCCTGAACATCCGGGTAGCAATGCTGAACAGCTTCAAGCATTGGTTGCAGGAACGGCGAGTGAGGTGTCGAGTCCGAGGGAGTTTGTCGATCGTCCGTTGGATATCAAGTTTTTACTTGATGAACTGACTCGACGATCTCAGACTGACGCGCGTTATGGTCAGCTTAACCTTCAGGAAGTCGGCGTCTTGGGACAATCTTTTGGCGGCTATACGGTGTTCGCTTTAGCGGGTGCGCCGCTTAATTTCACCCAACTCCGGCAAGACTGCACTCCTACCGCGCTCGATAACACGTTAAACATCTCGTTTCTGTTGCAGTGCCGTGCGGCAGACTTGCCCAGAGAAGACTATATCCTGAGCGACTCGCGCGTGAAGGCGGTGTTTGCAATCAATCCGATCGATAGCGGTGTGTTTGGAGAAGCGGGGCTGAGCCAAATTAAAGTGCCAACCTTTATTGTGGCGGGCAATGCAGATACGATCGCGCCTGCGCTGCCAGAACAAATTCAGCCGTTCACGTGGCTGCAAACGCCGAATCGCTATTTTGCCTTGATCGAGCAAGGGACTCACTTTTCAGCATTGGGGGACTCTAAGAATGACGCGATTCCGGTTCCGCCTGCGGTGATTGGTCCGTCGCCAGAGCTTGCGCGTCGCTATGTGAGGGCCTTAAGTTTGGCGTTTTTCTCAACTTACATTGCGAATCAGCCAAACTATCGTGCTTATTTGTCGTCTAGTTATGCGAATTTTCTGTCGCAAGATCCGTTGCGGTTGAACTTGGTGCAGACGTTGCAGGCGAGACAGGTGCAGTGAAGGAAGGATGAGTTGGTGTAGGGCTTTAGGACTAAGAATTTTCTCATGAGATTTCTTCAGGCTTTTCGCGTCGAGTCGGGCGTTTGAATGCTGATTTCTTCAGTCCGATCACAACTTGGCAAGTTACTGCAATAGAAAAAATGATCGACACCTAACTGGGGATGAGAACCTGTACAACCCTGCGATACTGTGCCAACTGTGTCGCAATTGTAGTCGGGACGGCAATTATCGGTAGCATGACATTGCAACCAAAACCTCTCTTTATTCTTCGAGGGTTACTTTTCCTCTCCGGGTAACTTGTCAAGTCGTGTCTAAAACAGTTGCCAGTCTGGAGACTTGAGTTTCTTTAACTGCTCTAGTCGCACATTAAAGTAGCTCTCGTCTAAACGGCTATAGTTGTGATGAATGGCATTGGTGAGGCTGATTGACCAGACCCAGATGTGGGCGATTTGCGTGAAGGCTGGCAGTCTAGCCCGTTCAAACTCTGCGATCGCGCTCACGCTTTCATATCCCTTTAAAAAGGCTTCTCTCACGTGTCGACTAATGCCTGTACTAACCGCAACTTGACGAAACTTACCGATATCAAAGGCACGCCAACCATAACCGCATTGATCAAAGTCAAACAGCGTCACGGCATCATCTGAGGTAAAGTGAGCGTTGCCACTATGAGGATCGCCCCAACACACGCTCCAGTACGGCGATTCTTTAGGAAAGTTGTGAAGTTGAAGCTTGAGAGTGTCAATGGTCGATTCAACATAATCGTAATCGTCAAATCGATGTTGTAGAAAGGGTGCGATCGAGTGCCAAGATTGATCCAACAAATACTCCAACGTCAATGCTGGACGCTGAGCGCCAGTCGAAAATTCTATCCCAGCCTGATGCACAGCCGCCAGGGTTTCTCCCAGTTTCGAGGCTTGAGCCAGATTGAGGTCGCCTAACGGAATGCTTCCAGGAGCATAGATAAACAGCGACGCGTAGCGTTTTCCCTCTGGCGCATCGAGTTCGAGAAAGAGTTGACCGCTTTTTGTGGGGAGCGGATATGCGATCGGAAGCTGGCGCTGATGCAGGTAGCTGAGTAGGTCTAGTTCAAACTGAATCTCGGATTTGCAGCGCCAGTGACAATGAGAGACTTTTAGAATGTAGGGCTGCTTTGCTGTTTCGATTAAATAGACATCGCTTAAGCCGCGATGCCAAAACTGACAAGCGTTTACCTCTGGAATGTCGTAGCAAGACAGCACCCTAGACACCACAGCTTGGGGGGACAATGTGGAATAAAAGACTGGAAATAAGCCAACGGTCATGGACGTGTGACTCTTACAGGGTAACTGCCGTATCTTATACTCCTTTAGAATCCGCCCTATTTTCGTCAGATAGAATACAAAATAATTTGCAATTTCTAGCAACTGCGCGGTTCCAAAGTATAACTGGGTAGAAGCGTCGGCTATCGGAGAAGCTATGAATGTGAAGCGATGGATCGCACGGCGAGAGGTGGACTGGAAGCTGCTGGATGAGCTTTTAGGGCGAGTGGAGAAGCAAGGACTGCGATCGCTCTCGACTACCGAAATTAAGCAACTCGCGAGTCTCTACCGCTCGGTGTCGGGCGATCTAGCGCGGGCACGAACCTATCAAACGTTGGTGGGTAATACCATTGTGCAGAATTTGCAGCGGTTGACTTCTCGTGGCTATAGCCAGGTCTACCAGGGGGCGCGGCGGCAAGAATGGCAAGGCGTTTTGGAGTTTTACCTTCGGGGATTTCCAGCGGTGGTACGGCAGACGATCGGCTATATCCTACTGGCGACGGGGCTATTTGTAGCGGGCGGATTGATCGGCTGGTGGCTATCGTGGCGCGATCCGGTATTTATCTCGCTGTTTGTGCCCGAATCGATGATTCAAACGGTTCGAGATGACCACAAACTGTGGATGGGATCGATCTTGGGAACGGAACCATTGGCATCGAGCCAAATTATGGTGAATAACATTAAGGTGTCGTTCAATGCAGTGGCGGGAGGCATGACGCTAGGGATTGCGACGGTGCTGCTGCTGTTCTTTAATGGCTTGATGATTGGCACGGTGGGGACACTTGTGGGTCAAAATGGTTTGGCGTATCCGTTTTGGGCGTTTGTCTTTCCGCATGGAGCGCTGGAACTTCCGGCAATTTTCTTGGCGGGGGGAGCGGGGTTGCTGATTGCGCGGGGAATTTTGTTTCCGGGAAAGCTGCGGCGGGGGGATGCGCTGAAGTTTTATGGGGTGCAGGCGGCGCAGTTGGTGTTTGGAATTGTGCCGATGCTGATTATTGCGGGAACGATCGAGGGGTTTTTCTCGCCGAGTCCAATCTTTCCTGAACCGTTGAAGTATTTGGTGGGACTGCTGCTGTTTTGTGGGCTGTTGGCATATTTCAATTCGCATCTTCAAGGGAAGGATAGCGAAGGTCTGGGGGATTCGGTGTGAAGGTGGATGTTCGCGATCGCAAGTCTCCCTATTTGTAATACAGCAAGCCACCTTTTAGCAGCGCAGTTCTGATCTAGAGCTAGATTGCTTCGGGTTTGAGGTGGAACGGTTGAGCTTTGACCTGCAATGATTTCGCAAAATACGGCAAGTGTGGCGTTCTGAGCTTGAAACACGAGGTTCTGAAGCTGAAGTGCCGAGCTTTGAGCTTGAAACACGAGGTTTTGAAGCTGGAGTGCGAGGTTCTGAGCTTGAAGTGCCGAGCTTTGAGCTTGAAATATGGGGTTCTGAGCTTGGAGTGTCGGGCTTAAAGCTTGAAGGGTGAAGTTCTGAAGCGGAAGTGCGAGGTTCTGAAGCTGAAGCGTCGGGCTTAGAACTTGAAGTGTGGTGTTCTGAGCTTGAAGTGTCGAGCTTTGAGCTTGAGCGATCGCACTGTAAGTTCCAACGATGAAGTTTTGAGTGAGAGCGATCCTTTGGAGCTTGCGAAGCGATCGCACTTGTAAGCAGAGAATGGAGTAGGTGTTCAGATGGATTGCGGTTTTATGACGATATGCCGCGATTGTTTCCTGCGACGATACGCAAATTGGTACAGCGATCGCAGTGCTCCGACGAAAGGTGATGAAAATTAGGGGTTGCTCTAGATCAATTGTGAGAAGCGCGATGTTTAAGCAAAAAACGTTTGGACGAGACACTGAAAGCTTGGTAGCAACGGCGAAGTAATTTCGTCTTGAGCAAGGAACGTCGCCACTCGCTTTAAGACAGCATTCTCTCGACGGTAGACTCCGACTTGTTGCAGTTCCCTGTTTACGATCCAATACTCCTCAACTCCTTGAGAAGAGTAGAGTTTTAGCTTGGCTTCTCGGTCTCGTCGCTCATTCGTTGCGCCAGGAGACAGAACTTCAACAACGAGTTCGGGTGCGCCTGTGAGATGTCCAGCTTCGTCTTTAAGTTGAGCGAGTCGATCGTTGCTAATCCAAACAACATCGGGGATGACATTATCAGCATCAGAGAAGATAATTCCTGGCAGAAAGATTGCTTTGCCTAATTTGCTGACGTTTGACCAAGCCCTTAGCTCAAAGTATATTCCTCCACTAGAGTCTTGATGATCAATATGCGGCGCTCTGGTCACAAACAGTTCTCCATCAACAATTTCATAGCGTTTCCACTCGTCGGTGGCGAGGACTTCAAGATCTGCAGTCGTCCATCGGACTTTTTCGGGAGAAGTTTGGCTCATACTCTGTCTCCGTGACCTTCATGGTTTCTATTGTCGCTTGTTTTTGTGAGTTGATCTTGTTTGCAAATCAACGTCTATCGTCGGTCAGCGATCGCGTCGCAAGCTCTGAAGAAGAGCTTCATAAATTTCTTCGGACGATCATTTCAATAACAGAACCGCAAGCAGTAAAAAGAAGATGAGTTGCAGTAGAGATATCGTACTTCTCGTTTGCAGCAGGTTCCCTGCCAAGTCAAGAAAGAGTGCTGCGAGAATGAGGTCGACCGATAGAGTACGCAATTGTTTGATTGGAATTGAATCCTAGAGATGACGCAATTTAGACTGTGGCACTCCAGTTACAATCTAGATAATTGATTGGGAAAGTGTGAATGCTTGCGAGTTATCTTGACCAGGCGATGGAAATTGCAGTCTACGAGATTATTGAAGAGGATCGAATTTATTGGGGAGAGATTCCGGGGCTACAAGGCGTGTGGGCGAAGCACCAAACTCTAGAAGGATGCCGCCGAGAACTGAGAGAGGCGTTGAGTGACTGGGTAGCGTTGCGGCTGCGGTTAGGACTGAATGTTCCTGAAGTGGCAGGAATCGACCTCAACCGTCTTTCTGAGGCGGTTTAAGCTGATGCCACGATTAACGCCTGTGAATCGGAAGAATTTGGTAAAGCGTTTTCGAGAACTTGGATTTGAAGGACCCTACGCCGGTGGTAAACATCCTCAGATGCTTCGCGATGATGTGACTGTAATTATTCCAAATCCGCATGAGGGAGATATTAGCGTGGGTCTTCTATCTCGATTGCTGCGGCAAGCAGGAGTGTCTCGTGAGGAGTGGCTAGGACAGGATGAAGGTGAAACGGAATAGTTGATTCAAGATTTAGGGTTTGCGATCGTCAAAGATTTTGTTGTCTTGCCCTTGTACGGATTGCAAGTCTTCGGTTTAGAAACTTTGTAAATCGAATTGATGTTATTACTTTCAGTGGAATCAGAGGCATAAAAATACTGTAGAGTAGACTTGAAAAGTTTACTAAACTATGAGTTTTCAGAAAGAGTAGCATTGATGAAAATACTATATATCCATAAATAATTGCGAAGAAAAGTATTATGGCAAGCTTACTAGCAACGAGGCGTGTATCTGAATGTTTCCAGCCCAAGGTTTTTGAACTAATTGTCAGAGCTTGACCATACAGGAACATCGCTCTCCAGAACTTTGAGAAGCTCAATTGATAAAGATATAGAGTTGCTAAAATATAAAGCCCAGTGGCATAGTCAGGATGCTCATCTCCTAGCTGCTGTCTGATGATTTGTAAGGTTTTTCTTTGTAAAGGTTCCGCTTTTCTAAAGTGGCTTTGTGAAAAATGCAAATTGGTAGTGCCCCGGAAGTAATGATAACTGCTAGAGTAGGAACAGTTCATCTCG
>NZ_JCACCM010000097.1:101891-196415 GCF_059501405.1 Myxacorys sp. | reverse complement strand
GAATTCACCGTCCTCACTAGCTTTCCAGCTTCTTAGTTTTGTCAGTCAAGCAGGCTGTGGAGTTAGAGGGCCTTTCGCCTAACTCCTTCTCATTTCTGCTGTAAGTCAGATCTGAGTAGAACTGCACTTGACTAACAGAGAAAAATATTTTCAGAGAATATTGAAGAAGGGTTTGGTTTCTCCGTGGCTACAAGCCTGCACCGTTTTGAAAAGAGCATCTCTTCGTCATCTCCTACCCTTATGTTTGTCCTACTGCGCACTGATTGTTGTAGTTGCTTGGCCTACAAATCGTTATCTTTTCTAAAGCTTCTTCAATGGTTTTTGTATCGTGGATGGCTTTTTACCCAACTTAACACTTGAAAATTTTCGTAAAGACCTCTCTATTCTCAATTATTTTGCGAAAACATGTTTTCGCGCTCGATCTTATCTACTGATTTGATTGCCAACTCTAGAAGGCTCTTGTCAGTAATTTCACTCATACTATAGCCTCGCCTTGCCTTGCTGTTCCCATTTCAGCTACTTCGCCTGCTCAGGGGAAACAACTAATTTGATTATTTGTCCCATAGTTATTTGTTCCGTAGAGGTACTGATTTTTAATTTGAAAGCATCATGATATTAATTTAGGCAACCAAACCGGAAAAGCTCGATCAAACAACAATATAAAGATTGATCTTCTTCGGGAATAACTGTAAACAACTTGCATAAAGTGGGCTACAGTTGGAATCAAATTTTTAAGGCGTTAATTCCCCCTTTGGCGTGACCTCAAATGACAACTCAATCCCCTGCTAAATCTCTTCTAGTTGATCCTTTTGCTGCGGATACCGATGTTGACCCGTCTGAACTAGAAGTGCTTGTTGACGATGAAGATCTTTCCCCCGAAGGGTTAGCGAAAGCGTTACGCGGCAAAGCAAGCGAGTACATGGGGCTATCGGATGATTCCGTTGGAATGTTCTTACGGGAAATGGCTCGTTATCCGTTGTTGACCCAAGCTCAAGAGATCGAACTGGCACGAGAAATTGCAAAAGGTGGCATTCAGGGAGAACAAGCAAAACGAAGATTAGTGAGAGCAAACCTTCGGTTAGTTGTGTCGATCGCCAAGAAATATCTCAATCGCGGTGTGCCATTTTTGGACTTGATTCAAGAAGGCGCAATGGGATTGATGAGAGCGGCTGAAAAGTTTGATTATGAACGGGGCTACAAGTTCTCAACCTATGCTTATTGGTGGATTCGTCAGGGCATTACCCGCGCGATCGCATCTCAATCACGCACGGTGCGCCTACCAGTCCACATGGTAGAAAAACTAAATCAAGTGCGGAAGGTTCGTCAAGTGCTGTCACAGACGCTCGGACGCAAGCCTAACAAGGGCGAATTAGCCGCCGCTTTGGATATGGATGAAGACAAGCTAGAACAGGTTCTAGATGTCAGTCAGCGCACGTTGTCGCTTCACGCTTGGGTAGGGCGGGACGAAGATACAGAACTGATGCAACTCATTGAAGACGCAGACAATGTTGCACCGAATGACAACTTAGATCACAAATTGTTGTGCGATCGCTTGGGTTCGGTTTTAGAGCATTTGAGCGATCGAGAACGCGAAATTATTAAGCTAAGATTTGGCTTAACTGATGGTCAGCACTATACCTTAAGCGAAATCGGTCAAATTTATGATTTATCGCGTGAGCGTGTGCGTCAGATTCAAGCAAAAGCCATGCGCAAGCTGCGGCATCCTCGTCGTCAAGCGTTGCTGAAAGACTGGATGTAATTTCTTGGGATTCGTAATTTTGGAGCGTTTTTGAGATTGCGAATCATAAGTAGAGACACAGGATTGATTGTATCCCCTTTGTGCGAAGATCTCCGATCTCTTCAAGAGATCGGGGATACCGATGCGCAGTTTATCGGATTGACGTACTTCGTTTCAGCCTTTCGCTTCTATCGATCGCATCTGAAATCCCCTACTTAGACTATTTCATTGGGCAACTAAATGTTGATAATTAGTAGTTAAGTATCGTCTTAAATTGGTGAAACCATTAGTTATCTCAGCAAAATAACTAATGGTTAGTCCGAAATGTTTGCATCAGCATCTGTCGGTATAAACTTGCTCAGGGTCTGCGGCTGATCAGCCATTAGTGCTTTGTATAACTCCACAAAATTGCGAAAGGTTTGTTGCTTTTAGCCCCCCTTGGGAACCTTGTCCGCTGCAAATGACTCAATTAAACTTGACTGGCTAAATGGTTTGTGTGTGAACAAACTGGACTTAATTTTCTAGGTTAAATTACGTACTCTTAGCTGTTGTTAACGGCTCTATACTTTGCCAACAGAATTAACGTAATCCCTTTGGTAGAGGACTTTAGCAGCATCAAGCTTTAGACTTTGTTACTAGATTCAGCAGTCCTGGTTATCTATGTCCCATGTTGTCTTGTGAGCAAAAAGTGTTGCGTGTTTTAGTTGTCGATGATCATGAGCTAACTCGCTTCAGCCTGAAGCTGGCTCTTCAAAGCCAAACCGATATTGAACTCGTGGGTTTGGCAAGTAATGGTCGAGAAGCTGTAGAAATGGCGACTCGCTACTCACCCGACGTGATTATTCTAGATCTGCAAATGCCAGTATTGGATGGACTTAGCGCTTCGACAGAGATCAAGACCCTCTATCCTAATACTCGAATTCTTGCCTATTCATCTTTGGAGGACCCGCAAACGGAAGTGATGTTGCAGACGGCGAAAGTAGACGCTTTCTGTAAGAAGGATACAGCCATTAAAGAACTCATCGCGATGATAAATAAGCTTGGCAATCACGCTGATAAAAGTGAGGGCTAATGAGAATTATCGGATTGCTAGAAAGCGCAAGGATCACACTGAATTCTTGCGCTTTTTATTGATTTTGCGGAGCAATAGAGAGCGTGTAGGGGTTCTGTCCCTGAACGCGATCGCCAACAAAAATAGAGTAGCTTCCCTTTGTCCACCGTCCCGGAATCTCAATTTTGCCGTTAGAAAGCTTATCCGCTTGTAGACAAATGCTTTGTCCTTGAGATCCGGTAATGAGCAAGGTTGGCGCACCCGCTCCCTGCAAGCTGAAGCGGAGATTGCTGTCGGCCGTGACTTCAATACTGTGGTTTGGGGTTTGGGAAATATAGCCTGCACAGCCGCTATCTTTTTTGGAACCGCCAGACGTACCGCTTAAGGAAATCGATTGAGAATTGGGTGAAATCGAGACAGGTTGACTCGTTGCCAAACCGGATAGGGCGAATACGGTCGCGATCGCGGTTGGAATAATAGACCATCTTAAAGAAGTTTTCATACCTATCACCGGGGGTAGCGTAAAGACACTTTCAGTATGAACAGTTACCGAAGCGACCTATCGACGCGGTGGTTATCTTGTTCAAGTGGCACGCACCAAGAGAGGTAAGCGATATAGAGACTAAGAAGTTTGATAACGGTCGAGAAGTTCGCTCAAATAGTCGTACCCGTCTACTCCGATTTCTGCAATCAGTCGTGATCGTTGCTCTTTGAGGCTGTTCTGAAACTGTTCGCCTAACTGCCCGCGCAAGATGCTGAGTAAACCCGCAGTTTGTCGCCACTCAGACGAGCCGAGTTGCTCTAGTCGATACATCGATACTGCGCCGCAGAGAATGGCACTGTCGTAAGTTTTGAGCTGGTAAAAGGCTTCGGCAAAGGCAGCAAGGCTGACAGCATAAAGATAGGCATCTCCTGATGCTGAGGCGAGTTGCCGACCGTTTTCTAAATGAGGAATTGCCTTTTCTGGATTGTCTAATGTCACATAGGCACTGCCTAAACTGATGGAGCAGAGCGCTTTACTTTGCGCATCTCCCAGTCGGTCAGACAGATCCAACCCTTGTTCTAGATAAGTGATGGCGATTTCATAGCGATCGGCATCGGCCTCTAGCTGCTGAGCTTGAAACACTTCGCTATAGCCTAAATTAGCGAGTGCGTTGGCTTCTCCCATGCGATCGCCCGTTTGCCGACTTAGGACTAACGCTCGTTGAGCGTAGCTGATCGCTTCAGCGTAGTTTTTCTCGTTGACGTAGATTCGGCTGAGGTGATTTAAGTTCGCAATCTCGCACTTGCGATCGCCCGCTTCTTGAGCGATATCTTTTGCAGTGACGTGTAGTTCTCTGGCAGCATCTAAGGCTCCAACAACGCGCTGAGTCGAACCGAGTAAGGTCAAGATTCTAGCTTGTTCTTGAGTGCCCTCGGCGCGTTTGAGCGGTTCGCTGAGGTAATTCATCGCGTCGCGAAAGTAGTTCCCTGTGAACGATGCAAAGAAGGTTCCGTAGAGCGGAAAGTAATCGCGTTGGGCGAATACTCGCAGTCCTTGAATGGTCATGCGAAACGAAGCTTCTGCCAGGCGATCGCGGTTGATCGAATTGAGCAAGGTGGATTGTTGAAAGCCACTTGCAAGCTGCGACCAAAGAATGCCAAAGGTCAGAAAGATCGAAACCGAAAGTTGGGTGCCAATTTTGGCACTGTACGCCTGATTTTCTGCCCAGTTGACCAAACCCCGTTGCAGCGTTTGCAGCGCGATCGCGGCTTCAATCCAATCGGCTAACGTAACATTGGACTGATGGGCAGCCCACGCGATCGCAGATTCTTCTTGATCCAACGCTTCAAACAAGGATTTGAGTAAGGCTCCAATTTGCTGTTTTGACCATAGTTCCCACGGTTTGACGCCTGGAGCGCTGCTGCCAAAGCCCAGTTGCTGACCACCATACATCCAACTGATTAGATGCGGCTGTAGCCCCGACCAAGACTTTAAGCCGCGACTGATGCCGTCCGAAATTTGAGCGAGTTCTTGCTGAGTATCCGCATCTGAAACCGGGTATTGACGCAGCGCGATCGCGAGTTGCTTCAGTTGATCCGCGTTGAGGCTTTCAGGACGATTGGGGTCGGTAACCTTGAGGACGGCAAGCAAGCGTTCTGACGGGTCAGTTTGCAGAATTTGATTGACGGATGCCGCGATCGCGCCGCGAGTCTGATTCTCGGTTTGCCAGCGTGCCCACTCGCCCTGAATTGTTTTGATTGCCCGCAAACTCCGGGTGGCTTTCGCTTGTTTCAGTTCGTCGCCTGATTTGGCATCTTGTTCCAGAGTGGTCGTGCGATCGCGGAGACTAGCTTCAAAACTTTCGCCGCTATCGGGTTCAATGTCCTGCACGAGCAGTTGATAGACCTGCTCTTTAGAGCGAATGTTGCCTTTGAGGGTTTGTTGAATGATCTGGTTAATCAGATCGTTATAGCGATCGCGCAGGGCTTGTTCAGGCATAGAGTTTCGTCTTTTAGAGTGAATGACCTTCTACTATTCTATAAAAGTCAAACTCTATATAAAGTCAAACAAAGCGCTGGGAATGAAGGCTAGTTTGCCAGCTTGACAGACGCTAATTCTGGTTGAAACGGTTTTGGCAGAAGCATTACAAGCATTTTAACCGTAATTCAGTAGCCTTTCTTAAGGCTGTGTTATTTGCAACCTAGTAGTAAATTTAATGCTCTAAAATTATGTTTCAAACTGGTTTTCTCAATCTTTTCGCACAAGCCCTATCAATCTATTGCTGTTTTTAGATATTGTGAATTTACGATCTAAACATTACAAAGTTTGAGTATCATAAATACTAAGTTTTAGATATTTTTGAGTGAATTGTAAAGCGCGGTTTGCTAAGCAAGTTTCCCTTCGGGTAGTCGCATTCAAAAGTCTAAACATGATGCTGATGGGTGAAAGAGGAGTTGAGCCATGAAACAGATTGAGTCGTCACACAAACCCGTTCTAATTAAAATACTCTTAGCGAATGTAGCCCTATTAGCCTCTGTGGGGCTAAGTGTTAGCATCGGTCAGAAATCTGCTTCTGCCCAAGCTGCTTACGGCAGCTATATCGGGGTAGGTCCGGCGTTTGGCATTACCGAAGGGAATCAAGATGAGGACGATCGAAAAGTTGCTGGGGTTATTGCGGGTCGCTACAAATTTCTGAAAGCCCCAATTTCAGCGCGTGCCCAAGCGTTTGTTGGCAATGGAGTTACGCTAGTGCCCACTGTTTCTTACGATTACCCACTCAACTGGCAGACTGATGTTTACTTGGGTGCTGGTGCCTCGATTCCGATTGGAGGCAACACAGTTTTAGGCAGCAAAACAAGCTTTGCGATTCAGCCTGGAATTGACTATGCATTACCAAACAGCAATTTAGTTGTGTTTGGTAATGCTGTAATCTCGTTTGGGGGTTACAAGAATGGCGGAGCCGCAACGTCCTTGCAAGGCGGCGTAGGTCTACGGTTTTAAGTTGTGCGATCTCCGATTCTTTAAACAAGTCGGAGATCTTTGCCCAACTAGCCGCGATCGCTCGTCTCTAAAGACCGCGAATGGCGAGCCGCTGACGCGGATCGATACCGTCCTAAGGCAGTTAACGGGAAGTGTTGATAGTAAAGGTGATATCTCAGGTAGAAGTGACCAGGAAACCCGGTTCCGGTGAAACACTCTTCATTCCAACTGCCGTCGTCGCGCTGCGTCTTGATTAAGAATTCAATCCCGCGATCGATGGTATCCCAAGCATAGTCCGCGATAGCATCTCCCGCCGAGAGCAATCCGCTCACCGCCCAAGCCGTCTGAGACGCGGTACTTTCTCCTTTGCCTTTAAGAGACTTGTTGTTGTAACTAGCGCAGGTTTCACCCCAGCCGCCATCCGAATTTTGGCACTGAACTAACCAATTCATTCCTCGTTTAATGATGTGCTGATGCGTCGTAGGAGCAACGAGCGCCAGAGCAGACAGAACGCCACTCGTGCCGTAGATGTAGTTGACGCCCCAACGCCCAAACCATGATCCATCGGGTTCTTGTTCACGCTCTAGGTAATCAAGGGCACGCTGAATTCGCTGAGGATTTAATGCCGCAATGAGGGTTGGATCAATCGACGACGTTTCTAATCGTCCGAGCATTTCTAATACTCGTGCTGTCACATCGGCTGTATTGGGATCGATCATGGCTTTGAGATCGCCATATGGGACTGAATTGATCCATTCTTGATCGTTATCGAGATCAAACGCTGCCCATCCTCCGGGCTTGCACTGCATGGTGCTAATCCAATCGACGGCACGTTTAATGGCTTGTGCCTTTGATCGCTCATTTGGCATTGCGATCGCGCTCAGTGCCATCACTACTACTGCCGTGTCATCCACATCTGGATAAAACCGATTGTCAAACTCAAACGCCCAGCCGCCGGGTTTTCCGTCAAGATTCTTGACTGTCCAATCCCCATAGTCAAGAATTTGCTGGTCTAAGAGCCACTGTCCAGCCTTGATCAGGTCAGGATGATCGTTAGCGGTGCCAGACTCAACGAGCGATCGCATCACTAGCGCTGTATCCCAAACCGGAGAGACACAGGCCTGCATTCGATAGGTA
This sequence comes from Myxacorys sp., assembly GCF_059501405.1. Lineage (NCBI taxonomy): Bacteria > Bacillati > Cyanobacteriota > Cyanophyceae > Leptolyngbyales > Leptolyngbyaceae > Myxacorys > Myxacorys sp. Next base: position 189,026 of record NZ_JCACCM010000097.1, on the reverse strand, counting down.
TCGTCTGTTTCAATGGCAAAGTTGTCGATCGCCTTCAGTCCGCGTTCGACAATGGGATCAGATGGATCGTAACCAAGACAGCGCAACGCCAGCATCGAATTCAGCATCGCCGGAATAATGCCACCCCAGTCGCCTGTTGCTTCTTGCCGCTCTAAAATCCACTTTTCAGCCGCTTTTAGCCCTTCTTCACGAAACGGAACTAAGTTCCACTCTTCAGCGATCTTAAACGCCTTGTCTAAACCGAGAAACACATCCGACCAGTCAGAGTTGCTCGGCAGTTCGTACTTGGTTTGAGATACACCTTCGACATAAAGTTCATCCAGGGTAATCGTTGGATTGGTAATGAAAATCGGCTTGCGATCGAACACAATCAACAACGGAACTGTACTGCCTCGCGCCCAACTCGACATTTCATAAATGCTGAAGGTATGACCTGAGAAAAACGGCTCTGAGCCAAACGGATTGGGCAGTTCGACCTTTAGCGACGGCAACAGCATAATCCACGGCGGAATCGACGGTAGCCCACGCCAGTCATAGCAGCCAATCAGCGCGAGGTGAAACTTCGTGAAGATGCGGGTTTGGGTGACGCCACCCCGAGAGAGGATGAATGCTTTTGCCTTCAGTAATGCCGGATCACTGGCAGGAATGCCTAACAATCGCATTGCCATGTAGGTCTCTACCGTGACGTTCAGATCGCCGCCATCCCCGTAGTAAAGTTCCCAACCGCCATGATCACGCTGCTGCGATCGCAGGTATTTCTCGGCTTTATGCAACGGACGAGTTTGATCTGTGCCCCAAATTTTGTGCAGCAGAATTGCCTCTGCTGTCATCGTCACGTTTGATTCGAGTTCTGCCCACCAATACCCTTCGGGTTTCTGAATTGATAATAAATAATTTTGACTAGCGCTAATAGCGCGCTCTAGAGGAGAGACGACCGTCCGATTCTCCAGTTGCATATTGCACTCCGTTCACTCAACACCTGAATTTAAAGACCGTACTTATTAGAAGTACTTACTCTAAAGACTGTAGCGAATTTTTTACATCAGTTGATGCAATGGCGCTCAGTTCTTGCTATCCCGTAGACTTGCTACCCCGCAGAATGGGAAAATCGAGAATAAATTCGATAACCGCTTCTCCAAAGCAAATATCGATCCATATAGCCTTGAATAGTTTTGTAATAGAGTTAAGTTTACTTGTTGCGATCGCTACAAAAGAAAAGCATGGATCAGCAGGTTAAACAAGAGCAGCAATGAGTAGAGCAATTGGAAGAGTACTTACGATTGCAGGACGTCGATTTATGTAGCCCTAAATAGTTTTGTAATAGAGTTAAGTTTACCTGTTGCCATTGCTACCAAAGGAAAGCGCCGTCTGAGCCTTGTTTTTAAAATTAGAAAATTTTTAGTACGCAATCGTACTGTGATTTCTGCAGGGCAAAATTACTGTTGGAGTATAGACTGTTATGTGGGCATTATATGGAAGTTTATCTCAGCTTTATTTGTTCATAAAAGATCTTGCGAACGTGAGTTGGATGCTTGGTAATCTGCATTATCATATTTTTTCAGAACTACAATGGCTAAGTTCTCTTCGCTACTCAAGGGTTTACAGATTTTAGTAGTTGATGCTCACGCTGACTCTAGAAGACTGTTGTCGATGTTCTTCGATTTGTATGACATCACGACGGTTGAGGCAGCCAGCGCAGAAGAAGCTCTGAATATCGTGAATCAAATGTCGCCCGACCTTCTGATTAGCGAAGTCCGCTTACCGGATGAAACTGGCTACTCGCTCGTGCAGAAGGTGAAAGAACGGTTTAGCACAGAGTCCAAGACACGTGGAGTTGCATGTCATGCTGAGATTCCAGCGATCGCCCTTACTTGCCATGCAAGTAAGGGCGATCGTGAAGAGGCGATCGCCGCTGGCTTCTCTCGGCACGTTGCAAAGCCGTGTAATTTGGACGAACTTCTAGGAGTCATTATTGAGTTAACTCAACCTTACCATCGCGTTCCGTTAGGGTCTAGCGGAACCAGTTATGCCCTCTGCTGTGAAGGGTGTTCATCTCTTAAAACAGACTCTGGAGACACTCCCCATTTCTAAAGCTTTTCTCGTGCCTGCTAAAAACCATCTGCTTAATCTATTCTCCAAAGAACTTTACGAAAACCTTAGTCCTTCTTTCAAAGAAGTCTTCTTTGAAACGGGAGTTGTGCTTCATTATCCGGGTGAGACAATTGAGCAGGTCTATTTTCCGCTTAATTGTCTAGTGTCAGTCACAATTGCGATGAACAACGGCGCGACTGCTGAAACGGCTTTGCTAGGGAAGCACGAAGTTGTGGGCATCAACGCCGTTCTCAGCAGAAGACCGGCAACGACCCAGACAACCTATATGATTCAGCAAGAAGGCAGTGCGCTTAAGATTGATGCTAAAGTTTTGCGCCAAGAGTTTAACCAGAGTCAAGAACTGCGGGATGTTCTGCTGGACTACACTCAAGCTTTGATTGCTCAGGTTTCTCAAACCGCTGCTTGTAATAGTCTGCACCCGCTAGAGCAACGCTTTGCACGCTGGCTTTTAGAGGTACAAGTCCGCAGTGAATCGAACGACCTGAAAATAACGCAGGAATTTATTGCGCATATGTTAGGCGTGCGGCGAGCCGGAGTGACGCAAGCCGCTCAAAAGTTTAAAGAAAGAGGGCTGATTCGCTATGGGCGTGGACACATCCAGATCATCGATCAGCAGGGGCTAGAATCTTCTGCCTGCGAGTGTTTTAGCTGCCTTAGGAAGGAGTACAATCGCCTGCTGGGAGGAACGTAAGGTTTAGAGTTGTAGACCTGCTGCTCAGCCTTGATGCTGTGTTTTAAAGGGGCGATGCGATCGCCTAACCACCCATCCATAACACTACCGAAGGTAAGAACATCAGTGAGCGAGACTTTTAAGTTGTCAGCCTTTATGAGCAAGAAAATACATCAGACCATTTTGCTAATCGAGTCCGATGATGAGACTCGCCCCTTATTGCAAGCTAACCTCCAGGGCTGGGGCTATCAAGTGATTGCCACAGTGGATGAGAAGGACGCCATTGCGCATACCTCTCACGCTAATGGTCAGATTGACCTAATTCTGATTAATCAAGTCGGATTCACAATTGAAGACTATATCAATGTAGGACGGCGTATTCAGCGATCGCTAAACTTGCTACCGACTCCAGTCGTCATTTTGGCAGAAGGTTTTAGCGAGGATCTGGAAGGCAGGACAATTCAGGTTGGTAAGGATGAATATGTGATGTATATGGAAGTTGCAGAGCAATTGATTACTCTTCTGAGGGAGCTTCTTCCGCGTTAACAGATATCGCATGAGCTACCGTTGCTGCAATCCTCCGAACGATCGCACCGCTTCAGCAAACTGAGCATTGCGCTCCATCAAGCCCATGTGCCCAGCAGGACGCAGAACAAGCAGCTCTGCTTTGGGAATATCCTGACTGAGCCGACGATGAGCCGACAAGAGAGTAGCAATGTCAGACTGACCAACAATAACCAGCACCGGAACATCAATACCCAATAGCGTTTGGGTCTCATCGAACTTCAACATTGCCAGCGTGCCTCTTGCCAGTACGCCGGGAGAAGCCATCAATCCTAAGCGTGTTGCAAAGTCAAGTTGTCCCCGGGTCTCCCGCCCAGTAAATCCAGATAGTTCTGTTGTCAGGTGCATTGAACCATTAAGGTAGCTCAGTCCACTGATTAGCCAAGCCAAGGGAGATAAGGCGATTGTTAGATACAGCAACGGTTCAATCAACGGTTTCTGCAACGCAGTGAGCATTCGGTTGAGAATTGCAGTCTTAAGCGGATTCGTGTAGGTTGTATCGGCCAAGATTAGCCCAGCCACTCGTCGTTCCAAATGCTCTGGAAACAGGCGGCAAAAGGTGAGCAAGATCATGCCACCCATACTATGACCCAACAGAAGGGCAGGTTGATCTCCGGCTAAAGACAGCACCGCTTCGAGATCACGAGCATATTTCTCGATCGAATAGTCGCGATTTTTTGGTTTAGTAGATTTGCCTAATCCTGGGAGATCCCACACAATCAGGTGAAAATGATCTGCAAGTTGTTGCTTGGCGTAGTACCAGACGGTGCTGTTAGGTCCCCAGCCGTGGGTCAAAATCAGCGGTGGTGCATCCGGTGAGCCGTAAAACTCAACGTGAATTTCGCTGCCATCGGGACGTGAGATCCGTTGTGCCCTATGACTGCGCTGCATGTTGGGTTCATCCTGACCAAAGCGCCGCAGTAAAAGGGTGATGGGCAAAAAACCCACACACGACCAGATGACCAGTGCCCATCCCAAAATTAACCAAGCGCGGTCAAGCAAGTCTTGCTCGTACCACTCGTGAAGTATGTAGATGCCGCTACCCAGCAGGGCGATCGAAATCAGTCCTGCAATCCATCGAAATAGAAAATCAAGCGGCGTAAACACCATGTGTCAAAACCTTTAGAGAGGATAAATAGCCGGTTTTGACTATATACGTGAAACCGAGATATTCACAACATCCAAAGGTTGGAAATAGAGCAGTATTTTACTTGATATAGATTCCTTAAATTAGTTTGAGATCGCCGAAGTGTTCGAGCTATTGAGGGATCTGTTTAGTTGGTGTTAACGGTTTATTTCTTTTTCGTTGCGATCGCCATTTTCACACCATCAATTTTGCGGACTTGATCCATCACCGCAACAACTTGACCATGACCCACTTTCTCATCCGCATGAATCACCACAACAGGTTGCTGATTTGCTTGCACTAGTGTTCTCACACCCGTTTCAAGTTGCTCTAATTGGATCGGTTTGCGATTTAGTGCAACTTGACCGTCAGGCTGAATACTCACCGCAATTCGGGTCTGCTGCTGGCTTTTTGCAGTTGCGGCTTGCGGAAGATTGAGCGGGAGTCCTTCCGATCGCGTCAGAAACAACGTTGACATAATAAAGAATGTCAGAATCGAAAAGACCACATCGAGCATTGGAGTAACGTTTAACTCAAGGGGATAGTCTTGTTCTTCAGGCGCACGCATAAAGGGTATAGGGTATGAGGTAGGGTTTGGACAATAGATGAGCAGAAACTGCTGGAGCAACTTTTATCAATAGCTAGGCTTAATAGCTAGACTGTCCGCCATTTGACGCGAGGTGACGGATTGCTGCGGATAGTTGATTGATCAAAGACTGATCGGCACTGCGATCCTCCACAGTCTGGTTTCGCCAATCGCAGCGCTTGCGGTATACAAGTTCCAGTTGCCCGCCGTACTCTTGAATCAATGCCATTTGTCGCTGATACAAGTTTCTAAAAATGCTGGCAAACAAGAGACATACCACCGCGACCACCATCCCCGCCGCTGTCGTAATCAGGGCTTCACTAATTCCCGCCGAAACGCCTGCGGTCGCCGTTCCACCAATGTCACCAATATTTAGCGAACCAAAGGCAGTGATTAGTCCTGTGATTGTTCCGAGCAATCCGAGCAATGGCGCTAAGCCAACGAACATTTCGAGAATGCTACCAAATCGCTTCATCACTGGAATTTCTGCCTGTAGCTCACTTTCCATAGCAAGGCGAAACTCCTCAGGTGAGGGATTTTCTAAGGCGAAGGCAGCTGAGAAAATGCGTGCGATCGGTAAATCAATATTGCGCTTGACTTTCTCTTCTACAAGTTCAGGCTGATGTCGGTATAACTCAACCAATTCTTTGGCAAAGCGGGGCTGCCGCTTGACAACTCTTGACCAAAATCGAATTCGTTCAGCAATCAAAGCCGTGGCGATAACCAAAAAGCCAAAAAGAATGAGAACAACCAACTGCCCACTTAGGGGCATTTTTAACAAAGATTCTAGCATGAGTTTGCTCCAGCAGCGATTTGGCACAACAGAAAAATGGAGGTAGCAAATAGGAGCATCACATAATGCAACTGCTTCTCAATATAGACTCCTCAAGTGAGCGTAAATCTAGCGGTCATCCCTGTCAAGAGTTTACTCACAAATAACAAACATAAGTACGGGCTGAACAACACTCTTTTGCTCCCTAAAACTCAATCAGATCGGCCTTTTTAATCACTTATACAAAAATCTAAGCATCAAAATTTGAGCAACAGCTTGTGCAAAATGATCTATTGACAGGGATCATCGACTGAACTAATCTGACAAGGAGGAAAATGTCAACTGCAACTATTTATCAATAGCTCATGAGTTTCTCCAAAATCGCCTCTGAGCAGCGGGAGAAAGAGTCCGCCCTGCTAAAAAAATTCCTGTCACGCGGATTTCCGGGTGCGATCGCGCTGCACATTGTGCTACTCGCTCTCTTTGCGTTTGCGTGGCGTCCGTTGCCAGAAGTGGCTGAGGCGCAGGATGAGATTGAAATTATCGCTGACGATCAACCGATCGAGGAACCGCTGGATGCTCCGGTGGGTGAAGATGCAGGCGGCAGTGGAGGCGGCGACGAGCAGTTCTCCTTGTTTAATCCAAATCCTGCTCCGCCGCCTACTAGTGATTCTATTGAGGTTGCAGTTGCTCCAGTAGTCCCTCTTGACCCGATTGAGACACCTCCACCCGTCGAAGAGCCGGAGGTCGTTGAAGAAACCCCTACTCCTACACCAACTCCCACTCCTACACCGACTCCCACTCCCACTCCAAGCCCTAGTCCGACTCCCACTCCCAGCCCTAGTCCAACTCCTAGCCCTTCACCAAGTCCATTTCCGACTTCAACGCCTTATCCTGATGCGCCGCCGAGTCCAAGTCCTTCACCGACTCCTCAAGCCGCGACCCCTTCACCAAGTCCTTCACCGACCTCAGTTGCAGCCGCTCCCGGTGCTCAAGGTACTGCCGATAATCAGCAGAACCAGAATAGTACTGCTGGCAGTGCGAATCAGCCTGGAAATCAGAACGGCGCAGGTCAAAATGGAAATACTGCGAGCGGAACTAGCACAGGTAGTGGGAATGGCATTGGAAATGGTGTTGGAAACGGTACTGGAGACGGAATCGGTAATAGTGGCACCGGAAATGGTGTTGGAAACGGAAACGGTAGCGGTACTGGAAATGGAACTGGAGCAGGGCAACAAGGTCGAAAACCGGATGCGCCCGAACCGCAATCTTCTCCTGTAGCAATTCGGCAAGCTCCGCCACGAGAGGATTCCGATCCACCGCGATCGGGCAAGAAGAAGCCCAAATGTAAAGACAACTGTAGTTTAGATGAATATTTGGGGGCAGAAGGATCGGCTCGGTTTGATTTTGATGTTGATAAAGACGGCAAGCCAACAAACATTCGGTTGAGAACATCGAGCGGCAATGCAGAGGTCGATCGTAAAGCGCAAGAAGCGATCGAACGTCGTCGGTATGAAGCCTCGGAAAATGGCTATCAAGGACAGCGCATTCGCGTAACTTCAGAGATGGAAAACTCTGATTTCCAGCGCCAAAATGCTGAACGCCGTCGCACCGAAGAAGCGCAACGGGCAGAGCGGGATGCCCAACGGGCTGCACAGGAGCGCTTAGAGCAAGAGCGGCTTCAACGTGAGGCGCAGGAGAGCCGTCCACCTGCCGCCGCTTCGCAACCAACTACACCCCCGGCATCGGCTCCGCCCGCAGAATCGACTACACCTCCATCTGTGGCACCGCCCGTCGAAGCGCCTCCTGTGGAGCCTCCTCCAGAAGCACCACCCGCCGAAGCGCCCCCTGTGGAAGCACCGCCCCCTGCGGAACCACCTGTGGAGCCTCCTCCAGAAGCACCGCCCGTCGAAGCACCTCCTGTGGAGCCTCCTCCAGAAGCACCACCCGCCGAAGCACCTCCTGTGGAAGCACCGCCCCCTGCGGAACCACCACCGGCAGAACCCCCTGTAGAAGCACCACCTACAGGTCAATAGGGCTGCATTCTAAATTAGCGAGCAGTTTCTTTTGAGTTGCGTTTAGCACTAAACGCAACTCCAACATGGATTCACTGACAATAGACTCATTGACAAGGGGATGATCCAAGGAAAACGCAAAAACTAGCGGCTCCTGTAACAATCTTGATGTCTAAATATTGATGTCTAAAATATCTGGGCGATTAGCAGAAGCATGAACAAGTTTATCAATACAGATTTATCAGTATTCAGTGTCTCTATTCATTAATGCTTGTATTCGTCTTCGCATTGGCATTTTATCTAACGTGACCGACATATCTAGGTAGCGATCGCTAAAGTGTTAGATCGGTTCAGAAAGCAGAAAATTGTTAAGTACAAGTTGAAACCCCAGTTTTGAGTTTCTGAGAACGTTCGATTTTGCTCGCTTCCGTGCAGCAAAATTTCGAGTGTTATTTAACCTTGTTTAACCGTTCTAGACGAAGCTGATGTTCTCGGCTAAATAACACTTGAAACGTTAGCAATATAACGCCGATCGTTCCTAGCGCAGTGCCAGAGGCAATCATAAAGATGATGACAATCTGATAGCGGACAGCATCGATCGGACTTGCTCCTGCTAAAATCTGCCCTGTCATCATTCCTGGTAAACTGACCAATCCCATCACCAGCATCGAATTAATGGTCGGAATCATCCCCGTCCGCAGCGCTTCTTGAATCCGCTTGTGGGCTGCCTCCCATCGGGTTGCGCCCAATGCCAAAAACGCTTCGATCTGATCCCGGCGGCTCGCCAAGTCTTCAGTAAAGCGATCGAGCGCCAGAGAAATGCCTGTGAGAGCATTTCCTAACACCATGCCCAGAAGGGGAATCACATACTGAGGGTCGTACCAAGGTTCGACACGAATAATGCCACTCACTGCCAGCCCGGTCACCAGAAACGAGGAGGTTAGAATTGAGAAAAAGCTATTCCAGTAGATGCGTCTAAATCGTCTTCGAGTCCGATCGACCGCAGAGGCACCCGCCATGGCTGTCATTGCCAGCGCAACTAGCAAGACCCATAGCGGATTGCGGAGCGTGAAAACCCACTCTAGGACATATCCCACAAGCAAAAGTTGAACGATCATCCGCACTGAAGCGATCGCTAAACGACGCTCAAGCCCTAATTGGAGAACAACAGACAGAATCACGTTAATCAAAATCAACGCCGCTGCTAAAGCGAGTTGTCCGTTGTTGATCTGAATGTAGCTCTGCTCCATCACCCTCCTCCATTCAAGGTAATTTGACGATCGGTGATCCGTTGAATCTGAGTCGGATCGTGACTCGTCCAAAGATAAGCTCTTTGTAAATTCTCAGCCCGCCAAGCTTGCACCAATGCTTCGAGTCGTCGAGCGGTCTCAATATCCAGCGAAGCTGTTGGCTCATCGAGTAGAAGAATGCGCGGCGAAAGCTGTAAGGCTCGTAAAAAGGCAACAATTTGAGCTTCTCCGCCTGAAAGGACTGCGCTAGGGCGCTGCAAAAAATCTGCTGTCCGTCCTAAGAGCTTGAGATAATGCAAAATTTGGTTGCGATCGTAAGTGCGATCGCGATGAATCGCCAATCGATACACCTGCTGAAGATTCTCTTCAACGGTTCCTTCTGTGAGTGCAGGGCGTTGGTGAAGATAAATCACCTGCGATCGATAGCGTGGCATAAACTGACGCTCCATCGGTTGCCCATCGAAGATAATGCGTCCTGCCTGAATTGGGTCAAGACCTGCTAGCGCCCGCAGTAATAGGCTTTTGCCAGCCCCTGAAGGCCCTACAACAGCGATGCGATCGCCTTGGAAAGCATCAAAACTAATACCCTGCCAGATCCATTGTCCCTGCAATTGTCGGCTTAAGCTGACGGCTGAAAGGAGAGAGCCATGAGCAAGCCCCGCTTGAGTAGCTCTCTGTTTAATTGGCTCAGTTGTCACTGGCATCTCCTTTGTCAAAACCCTATTTTGTCAACAACCCTATCGATATTCAGTCTAGGTCGTCAGTTTCGTTTTGTTGAAGTTGCATCATGGTCGGGTAGAGTGCGTTCTACCTGACGCACGCTGGAGAACGCATATCCGCCTAAGCCGACTAGAATGAGTCCTAACGAGGTGATGATATACAGGAGAGCTACTCCTGCACCCTTTCCAGTGCCAACGATGCCACCCAAAATAGATGTTAGATCGTTGCTAGTCATCATTGCAGGCTCAAACACTCGATCGGCAAACGGTCCAGCAATCAGCAGCGCGATCGCAGAAACGAGTTGTAAAATCAGCGATCGAGCCGCGAGAACCCGTCCCTGGACATCGGGGTTCACCTTTGCTATCCAGATGGCTTGTTCAGAACTGGTAAGCAGCGGGAAATTCAGCGAAGAACAGAATTGAGCAGGGAACCAGACCGACGGCATCCGAGCCAGACCAAAAATCGTTTTGCTCAAGCCTGCCCCGATCATTCCTAAAAGCACACCGTGAATGCGACGTTTTGGGCCTCCCCAGACACTTAAAATCAATGCTCCAGTTACCCCACCCAACCCTGCTGCAGACGCGATCGTGCCGAGTATCCGGGCATCATTTCCGGTGCGTGCCAGAATTAGAGGGGCGTAGACGGCACCTCCTACATCATGAGCAAACCAAAATAGAGACATTAAGATAACCATCACTCGTAAGCCAGGACGCACAACAATGTAGCGAAAACCAAAAACAAGTTGATGCCAGATTGTGGTCGCCGTTTGGTGGTCTTTCTGGCTGAGTTCGAGTTGAGGAATCCGCATTGGCAGGACTGTTGCCAACGCAATGACGAAAGCGATCAGGTCAATGATGGCAATCCCTCCTAGCCCGATCGCGGCGTAGAGCCCACCCGCCAAAGCTGGCGCGAGAATAATTGCTCCATAATGAATCGAGGCATTGAGGCTGCTCGCACGTCCATACTGATGCTTAGGAACTAGCAGAGCGATCGAAGCGGAGTGAGCAAGCGTCTGAATTTCGATAAAAATTCCTTCGATCGCGCCCAGTGCATAGATATGCCAAAGTTGTAACTGGTGAGTGAGAAACAGACACAGAATCGTCAGCGTCGAGAGCGCCGCCATAGTATCCCCGATCAGCAGCAGCCATTTGCGATTCCAACGGTCTATAATCAGGCCGGCAAAAAACATGACGAAGATGCTAGGCAGGGCGGAAAAGAATCCCACTAGTGCCAGTGCGGTTGCTTGTCCTGTGAGTTCCCATGCCCAAATCTGAATCGCAAAACTGGTCATGCGGCTACCAAAGGTAGAAACAAGCTGACCTAGCCAGATGATAAGAAAAGTACGCATGTTGGTGTAATGGCTAAGATTCAGTCTCTACCTTAGGCAGCAGTGCTTTAGCGGGCAGCAAAAGCTCTTGAACTTGCTTCAGAATCAGTTCAGCCGCGATCGGTCCTTCGATGCGGCTCCAAAGTTGGTAATCAACAAAGTGAACTCGTTTGGCTTGACTCGCAGGCAGCGACTGAAGAATGGGATTGTTTCTCCATTCTTTCTGAACTTGCTCTACGTTACTATTGCCACTTGCCATCACAATAATGGTGTCAGCATTGATTTGAGGCAAGGCTTCTAGAGAAATGTTAATTTCGCCAGAATTCGTCGGTCTCGGTATCACAAGCTGAAAACCAAGATCTTTGAGCAATCCACCTGCATATGTGGTATCGGTAAAGATTTCGATCTGATTTGTTGCTGAAACCGCTAGTAAAAGGAGCTTCGAGGTTTGGGTAATTGGTTTTAGTTTATCTCGAGCGATCGCCATTCGCTGCTGATGCTGCTCGATCTCGCGTTGAGCTTGAGCCTCTCGATTCATCGCCTTGCCCAACTTCAAAAGGCCGTCTTGCCAACGCTCTTGGCTAGATGGCTCTAAGGGCAGAGTGGGCGCAATCTTTGCAAGCGGCAGATAGAGAGAGGGTTCGATCCGTCCTAAGATCAAATCAGGCTTTAGTTTCAGAATGGCTTCTAGAGAAGGAGTTTGCCATGTGCCAACATGAATTGGAGGTCGGGTGAGGCGATCGCCGAGATACTTAACCTGTACCGTTGGCTCTCCTGACTTTGGAGAACCGACTAAGGCGCGTTTGTCTTCTGCATAGCCTACGGGTTGTATTCCTAGCGTTAGGAGCAGATCTAGCGCATGGGGATCAAGCGCAACAACACGCTGAGCTTGTTCACAGATTCTCGTGACTCCCGATCGGTGTTGGATACTTCGACAAGATGCCTCTGAGCCAACGGACGAGGTATCTACGCTTTTCCGAGAAGCCGGATTACCACAGCCTGCGATCGAGAAGAGTGTCAGAGTTGCGAGCAAGAGCAACTTGTTAGAAACTTGTGCATAAAGCCAGTCTTTCTTGATCCCCGGAGCCGTTGGTGCCACTACTTGTTCTCCACTGCTACTGCTTTTTCTGCTCGACTAAATGCTGAAAGAGATCATCCAACACGTGGTTTGCTCCGATCATCCCCCATCCGGCAACCCAAATATAATTATCTACTTCATACACTTTGTTTTCTTTAACAGGCTTCAACTGTGACCACAGTGGATGTTGCTTAAACTGCGTTAGGTTTGATTCGTTGTGATCTCCCAAGAGCAAGAAAATGGCATCCCCGTCCATTTGAGGAATTAGCTCTAAAGACATGCGTTCCCACAGTTTGTCTTTATTTTGAGCAGGAGGACGTGGCAAACCTACATCTTGCAAAATCAGTCCGCTAAAGGACTGTTTCATATAGATACGAACGTTATTTTGCCAGAAATTAACAACCGAGATTTGGGGTCGGCGATCGCCCATCGATTTCCTGAAAGTTTGCACTCGTTGTTCGTAGTTTTGCAACAGCTTTTCTGCTTCTGGAGTTTTACCCAACGCTTCCGCTTCTTTTTTCAGCCATGTTTTCCATAAACGGTTGTCGTCGGTTTGAACAAAAACCGTCGGCGCAATTCGAGATAGTTTGTCGTAAACCTCTTTGCCATCCCAAGTTGTCCCCAAAATCAGATCTGGCTTTAGCAGAAGGATTTTTTCCAGATTGGGTTGGCTATAAGTCCCGACATTCTCAATGCCTTGAGTTTGATTAGCGAGATAGTCGATGAACTTACCATTGTCGAGCGTGACTGCCCCAACTGGTTTGACTCCCAAAGCTAAAACATTATCAAGATTGCTCAGTACAACCACTCGTTTCGGATTGGGCGGAACACAGGTTTGGCCCATACCATGTTCTACGGTTCGGCAGGATGTTGATGCAGCGGGGGCGCTAGGCTTATTGCTATTCGTCGAATTGCAGGCTGACAACAGCAGAACTGTGAGGGGAATGAGTAGCGATCGTTTGACTACATCCATAGCGACTGAAATCCCCTCGCCCTTATTGAGGGGGGCAGGGGAGATCGAGTATTGTGGATTGGTTGACAGAGAGCCGCTTAACCACGATCGCAGAAGTGTTCGCATCCGATTTGATACCTTCAACGTATGTCTGAGTAAGAGAGCCTAACGAGATCTTCAGCGGTGTATTGAGACATGGTGTAAGTGTCTGTGCTGCCACAGCTACCCCGCAAATGCAAAGCTTTGCTGACATTCTCAACGACATCCGCTTGATAAGTTTCTAGGTTTTGATTGAGTGTTGCAAAGGTAATCTCAACTCGATTGCGGCTTTCGTCTTCATTGTGATCGATGACTCGACCCATCACTTGATAGTTAAACCAATTCCAGCCGTGTTTCAGGAGCAATTCTCGCTCTACAACTTGCGCTGCCCAAGGGAGAATGCCCCAGCCTCGGTAAACTTGGTTGAAGCATTGGATGTCGCCGCTTTGGGTCAGAATTGCCGTTAGCGATTCTTGGTCTAGCCTGCCGTAATATCTACCATCAGGAAACGCGATCGCAGTCGGCGCAAAGCGATGTCCGCCAATGTGACTGGCTTGCCAAATTCGCACTTCTGGATCGAGTGCCAAGCGAGCAACGGTCGCGATCGCTTGACGATAAAACGAGTGACCATACTTCGCACAGCATTTATCATGGCTGCCATGCGTGCAAACGAGAATGTCTCTAGTTTGAGTTTCTACAGGTTCATGGCTCAAGCGATCGCTAAACAAGTAATCGGTTACAAGCGGTGCTACTGCTTCAAGGCTTGAAACCTGAAACTCTTGCTTGCTGTACCCTCGTGACAGCCCCTCTTGCTGACGAAAAATCAGTACGCTGGTATGGTGCTCTTGCTTCGGTCGATCGCGGTAAATCAGCAAAGGTCTGATAGACCGTTTATCTTGCTTGAGTTCTTGAACCAGGGTTCGCAAATTGGCTGGAATGCCTTTGGAAGCAAAGGCATTCGCTGACCACAGTGGAGGGCATTCTACAAGAATGTAGATTTGAGCAGCTACAGCAGAGCCGATCAGGTCTTCACCCGCCTCCTGGGACTCCTCGGTGCAAAAGAAACTGTCTACCATTGGAGCACATCCCTAAAATTCAACCGAGAGAGAACCGACCACTGTAAAAGGCGAACCTGGATACACTAGGGTTCCCTGAGCTTCGTAGTATCGAGTGCCGAAGAGATTTTTGAAGTTGAGCGCAGCTCGGTAGTTATCTCGTCGATAAAAGATGGTAGCATCGCCTCTCACAAATGAAGGCAACTCAATGCTGTTTGGCAATTCGGCTTCGCGATCGCCCACAAAGTAAAGACCTCCACCAAACCCTAGCCCTTTCAGGCTGCCGCTCTGAATTTCATAGGTTGTCCACAAACTCGCGCTGTGTTGAGGTGCGTTGACCAATCTGCTGCCTACAGCGAGGCTGCCAGCATCTCCTTCCACAAAGGCCTCGTTTTCACTCACAAAGGCCTCGTTGTACCCATACGAGGCAATCACATTCCAGCCAGGAGCGAGTCTTCCGACCACATCTAGCTCAACCCCTCGGCTTTTGATTTCACCCACCGCGATCGAGAAATCAATATCGTTGGGATCAGTCGTGGCAACGTTGGTTTTCGTAATGCTGTAAGCCGCTAGGGTTGCAGAGAGCCTGCCATCAAAGAGTTCGCCTTTAACCCCGATTTCATACTGTGTGCCTTTTTCAGGCTCTAGCAGATCTCCACTGCTCGTGGTAGCGAGAACATTCGGTTTAAACGATCGGCTAAAACTGGCATACAGCGAAACGGGTTCGATCGGTTGATAAACAAGACCAACGCGGGGAGAGAAGGCAGTGTAGTTACGGCTAGAAGTCGTATCTGTCAATCTATCTTCATTCTCAAAATCAATCAAATCGAGACGACCGCCAACGAGAAGTTTGAGATTGGGTGATAAGGCAATTTGATCTTGTAAATAGATACCTAGCGTGTCGCTACGTCGATCATTATCAAATACAGTACCGAGATCAGTCGGAATCGGAGAACCGTAAACTGGATTGAAGATGTTAATTGGAGTAAACTCGGTACGCCGCAACACAGCATCATAAGTATTTCGGCTCAATTCAAATCCTGCTAACAATTCATGCTTAACAGACCCGGTATTGAAGTTACTAATCAGGTCTGTTTGTAGCCCGTAATCCTCAGCTTTCTCCTCAGAAACGGTGTATCTGCGTCGTAACGTTTCACGATCTTCGTTCAGCCGAAAATTGCGGGCTTGAGCATTGGAACGATCGGCATCAAAAATTTGCGCCGTAAATGCACTCCGCAACCGCAAGTTTGGATTGAACCGATGCTCTACAGTCAAGCTAGGTTTGTTACCCGTCAAGCGATAACGATCGCTAGGTTCTCCTAAAAAGCGGCCAATCGGCAGTCTAAAAATCTCGGGTACAGCAGGAAAGCCACGATCGAAGGTGCGGTCTACATTGACGTATTCATACTCCAACGTCAAGTTCGTCGCCTCACCGAGCTTAAACGTCAAGACTGGAGCCGCAACAAACACTTCACTGTTAACAAAATCGCGGAAACTTCCTGAGTTTTCGTAGGCAACATTTAAGCGATACAACACTGACTTATCTGGAGTCAGCGGACCCGAAAAATCAATCGATGGGCGGTAGAAGCTGTAGCTACCGATCGCCAACTCACCCGCGTAAAAGGGATTGCTCAACGGTTGTTTCGTAACGTAGTTCACCACGCCACCCGGCTCAAACTGTCCATACAGTACCGAAGCTGGACCTTTGAGCACTTCGATCCGCTCGATATTGGCGGGATCAGTAAATGTGAGAAATCCATCGTCTCTAAATCCGTTTCTCAGGTTGCTAGACGCCGCCAAACCGCGAATCGTGTAGTTATCAGTTGAGCCACCGTAACCTTGCAAGACCGTCACACCACTGACGTTGCGAACCGCTTCCCCAATCCGAGTGACTTGCTGATCCTGAATCACTTGCTGGGGCACAACTTGAATGGACTGAGGAATGTCTCGCAGGGGTGTATCTGTTCTGGTTGCAGTTGTGGCACGAGGAGCACGATATCCTGTTTCTCCATCGCCTGTGACAACAACCTCTTCCTCATCGGCAGATTCTTCCTCAGACGGATCTGATGCTCGATCGGCAGGTGCAGATGGATTGGCCCGAGCGACCTCTTCCTCATCGGCAGATGACTCAGGTTGGTTAGACTGAGTTGGCGAGTTACCGTTTGTCTGAGCTGGGTTAGGGGTTGATTCAGAAGGGGGCAGGGGTGTTGTGGCAGCTGTCGCTGGGGCAGCAACACTTAGAACCAGTCTTGGCGTGTTCTCAACAACTTGGGCAGACGGCAGCCCGGCTTTGCCTGCGATCGTGACTCGCACCGTGTTCGCCCCCAAGGGCGTTACCGTGATACTAGAGATCGTGTCAGTTGGGTTATCTTGGCGAAACGTTTTGCCCTCCAGCAATTGCGCGTTAGCAATGTCTGTAATCAGCGTTTGACCATAGCGGGTTGTAAAGACTTGAAGTGGCCGGCTGCTTGTGCTCTCTAAAACTAGTTCAATCCCCTTAGATGTTGGCTTGACCTGCACAGCTGTGATTTGTGTAACCTCAGCCCAAGCTGGCTGAGCCATCAGGATCGATGCTAGACCTACAACGCCTAAACAAGTAACGCCTAAACAAGTAAATGACTGCGCTTTCAACATCTCTCCTCACACGAAAACATTGGAATGGGATAACAATTGAGCATAAAAATTGAGCATGACTAAACAGCCTCCACGGGACGAACGTTAGAGGCAAAGCCACAAGTTGCGCAAAGCTCAACTCCAAAGGAATCACAACTTTAAACGCGAAAGCTTTTTATTAGTTGCTTGAACAATTCTGCTAATTGGGTCAAGCAGATGACATAACTTATCATTAAGCAGTGAAGTGGTTCCTCTGTCAACCGTGTTCTATTGAGGATGTTAACTTCTTGCTCCATCGATAAAACCAATCAGGTTTCGTGCTACTAGAGTCTTTGAGGATCTGATCTGCTAATTTTGCTTCGATCCACGTTCCAATCGCTAAACGATTTGCTGTGAACCTGGCTACTTGAAAGTTTGTTTCAACTCTACTTGCAATGTAGCAACTGACCGTTTAATCTTATTGAGAAAACCTCTCAGCTTATTCAACCCGTGTTTAATTCTGTTGCCAGGCTTGCGCCCTTGGCTCGTAGTCACAATTATTTCTTGCAAACCCATTTCTTGCAAACCCGCTAGGAGATGAAGAGAGTGGTCAAACCATCCTCATTAATCAGAGAAAAGGCGCGATCTCCTCAGAAGGTTATAGGGAGATCGCAGGCTTTACTCGTGGTAGGACTTGCGTTATGTTTGCTAGTTCTCTTCATCTGTTTGATGACGAGTATTACCTTTGGGGCAGCAGAGATTCACCCAAATACTGTCTTTGCTGCTTTGACAGCGTTTGATGGTTCGGCGGAGCATTTGATCATCCAAACGGTAAGAGTTCCACGATCGCTGATTGCGTTGATGGTCGGGGCAACGTCAGCAGTTGCTGGAACCATTCTGCAAGGACTCACTCGCAATCCTCTAGCTTCACCCGATGTTTTGGGCATCAACAGTGGTGCATCATTTGCAATGGTGGTAGTTTTATCTCTCCTGGGTAGTGTCTCTGCTCCGGTTTATGTCGGATGTGCCTTTCTCGGTGCAGGTCTAACCACGATCGCAGTCTATATGTTGGGATCTTTAGGTCGAAGCGGCATGACTCCGTTGAAGCTTGTGTTAGCGGGGTCTGCTCTAACTTATCTCCTCTCTTCACTCACGACAAGCATTCTGATTCTCGATCAAGAAACGCTGGATGAAATTCGTTTTTGGTTAGCGGGATCAGTGGCAGGACGAGATGTGAGCTTATTTTTGCAGGTGCTTCCTTGCATGGTTGTTGGTTTACTCATGGCGTTTGCCATGGGTAAACCGTTAACAACGTTAGCGTTAGGTGAAGATGTCGCAACGGGGTTAGGACTGAAAACAGGGTGGGTAAAAGTGACCGCAATAGTTGTAGTGGTGCTATTGGCAGGCAGTGCTGTCGCGATCGCAGGACCCATTTCGTTTATTGGGCTGATTGTTCCGCACGTTGCTCGGTTTTTGATCGGTACTGATTATCGTTGGCTGCTTCCCTATTCTGCCTGTCTCGGTGGCATTCTTTTACTGCTAGCAGATATTGGTGCTCGTTTAATCCTCAAACCTCAAGAGCTTCCGGTTGGGATTATGACCAGTCTTTTAGGGGCACCATTCTTTATTTATTTAGCGCGATCGCGGGTAAAACGATGAATCATTGGATAACTGTTCGATCTCGGCAGATTTCGTTTCGCATTGATCGGCGTGTTCCCATTGTTTTAATCGTATTGGGACTCATTAGCTTCGCGATCGTGATTCTAAGTTTAGGACAAGGTGAATATCCCATTTCGCCTATTAATGTATTAAAGACATTATTAAAACTTGAGACAGACAACGCAGATTACGATTTTATTATTTACACGTTGCGGTTGCCTCGTGCATTGATTGCTTTTCTGGTTGGAGTTGGATTTGCAATTTCTGGAGCAATCTTACAAGGAATAACGCGCAATCCACTTGCAGCCCCAGATGTAATTGGCATTAATGGAGGCGCGAGCGTAGTTGCTGTTAGCCTAATCGTGTTGTTTCCATCTGCTCCAGGATTTGTGCTCCCGATTGCGGCATTTGCAGGAGCACTTGTGGCTGCAATTTTAATTTACCTACTTGCATGGAATGGAGGAAGTTCACCGATTCGCTTAATTTTAATCGGTATAGGCATCATGGCTTTAACCAATGCTGTTACTTCAGTTATGCTCACGTTTGGACAGATCAATAGCGTTAGCCAAGCGTGGATTTGGATAACGGGAAGCGTCTACGGACGCAGTTGGGAGCATCTCTTGCCGCTTTTGCCCTGGCTCATCGTCTTGATTCCATTGGCGCTGTTGCTGTCTCGCGATTTGAATGTTTTGCATTTAGGAGACGATGTTGCGCGGGGAGTAGGGAGCCGAGTCGAATGGCAGCGTATCGTATTGTTAATTACAAGTGTTGCACTAACGGGTGCTTCGGTAGCAACAGCAGGCACCGTTGGATTTGTTGGACTGATGGCTCCTCATCTGGCTCGGCAATTAGTCGGAGCTGGTTATGAAGGATTATTGCCAACGGCTGCCCTTATGGGCGGCATGATCACGGTTCTAGCTGATTTGCTTGGGCGGACGCTGTTCGCTCCAACTGAGCTACCCTGTGGTGTGATTACCGCAACGATCGGCGCACCCTACTTTCTTTATTTGCTATACCAAAATCGTCATCAATGAATGTAGAAAATTCTTTAGCAACCGCAGCAGCTCTCTCGCAGAGAATTGCGCTCACCACTCGTAAGCTCACTCTAGCCTACGATGGCACGTCTATCATTTCAGACCTAGATCTGGCAATCCCTGCTGGAAAAATCACCGTTCTTGTTGGATCAAACGGGTGTGGTAAGTCTACGCTACTGCGCGGTTTAGCTCGGTTGCTTAAACCCCGTCATGGCACCGTTTACCTCGACAGTGCTTCTATCTTTAAGCTGTCTACCAAAGACGTTGCAAAACGGCTCGGTATTTTGCCCCAAGGACCCGTTGCTCCTGAAGGTTTGACGGTTCGAGAATTGGTAGCACAGGGACGCTATCCGCATCAAAACTGGCTGCAACAGTGGTCAAAAGAAGATGAGTGGATGGTCGAGCAAGCCTTGTCGATTACTGACATGATTGAGCTAGCCGATCGCTCGCTTGATACTCTTTCTGGAGGTCAGCGCCAACGAGCTTGGATCGCCATGTCACTGGCACAAAACACCGACATTCTCTTGCTCGATGAACCAACTACATTTCTTGATTTAGCGCATCAAATCGAAGTTCTAGATTTGCTCTACGATTTGAATCAAACTCAAGGACGAACGATCGTAATGGTGCTGCACGACTTGAATCAAGCTTGTCGGTACGCCGATTGTTTGGTGGCGATCGCGCAAGGACAGGTTGTAGCTCAGGGAGAACCTGCCCAGATCATGACGGAAGCGTTAGTGCGAGAGGTGTTTGGGCTAGAGAGCCGAATTATTCAAGATCCGGTTGTCGGAACACCACTCTGCATTCCTGTCGGTCGGCGTCGATAAGTTGGCAATAGCTCAAAATACCTGACGGGACACTAGATGCGCTTCGATTTCTTGTCGCGATCGCCAAACAGGACGTAACTGTTTTTGGATCGCGAATGGTAACTGATCGGTTTGATGAGGTGAATTAGGCTGAGTCGAGTTGCCATAGGTGTTAAGCACCTTAGCTTTCACTGGGTTAGAAAACTCCACGACTGCAATGAATGAGTCGCCACCAATGTTTGTAAATTGTCCATCTTCACCAGGTACAAACCAAAGATTACGAAAGATTCCCAAGGGATCTTCTGCACCATCTGCGGGCAAATTCTTCCCTGCGTGTTGAATCCGAAAGACTTTGCCCCATGGAAGATCGAGAGAACCGTAGTCTGCCTCGATCTTCTGAGCAACGGCTGTCAAGGCAGCGATCGCTGTTTCAGGATCAGCGATGCCATTGGGTGTGCTCAATGGTGAATCTGGATGCCAGGATGTTGCAAAAAAGTTGGGCAAGTCAAGCTCTTGTACCCAAGCTGCAAACAGGACTGCGCCTCGGCTTTCTGGCTCTGTGTGCCGATCCCAATTGGCTAATACTTCCGCCGATCGACGAGTTAATTCATCTTCCTGCTGTTGTGCTAGCAGAATCAGATCATCCAACAAACGATCTGCTAGCTCTGAACGAGTTGAATATTTCAACTCCATGACATCCTCAAATGAAAGTTTGTCATTTTCTTGCAGCATACGGGCTGAGCGTTGCGCTCGAAAATTCATTGAGCCGTTCGGAGCGATATATGCTGGATAATTTGTGGGATGCAGTGGCGCAGGAAATGTGGTCGTCCAAGGCGGATCGTTCGCGTTTTGCAACCAACCGCTAGTGGGATCAACCACTTTAGGAAGATCGCGGTAGGGATGAGTTTTTGACCACAGTGTTGCGGAGGTATTGCCAGGAATCAACTCTTTCCAGGATTTGAAGTCTCCGTGAGAACGAATCGGAACTTGAGCGTTAAATAAATGCATAATGTGCCCAGCACGATCGGCATACAGCACCGTAAACATTGGAATTTGCAACCGTTTCAGCGCAGCCTCAAACCGAGATAGATTATTGGCGCGTGCCATCTTCCACCACTGCTCCAAGGCTCTCGGTTGATCTAGTCCAACGACTCGAATCGCGATCGCTCGACCATCTGGCTTATGTATCACTGGACCATGAATCGAGTGTTGGACTGGAAAAGATTTCTCCTGAATGGTTCCATCGCTTTGTTTAATTTTCAGAGTTTGCTGCTTGGTTTTAAAGGCGCAAATTCTGTTATTCCAGCGATAGCCACCTTCGGCTAGTTCTAGTTCATAAGCAGTCCAACCAGTGTGAGTATTGACGGTGTGAGTCCAGCCCAAAGAATTGTTAAAGGCGATTTCCAAAACAGGTGTACCGACCAACGCGGCTCCGTAAGCATCAATTCCAGGAGCAGTTAGTTGAGCTTCGTACCAGAGAAACAAGTCAGACCAGTATAAGTGTGGATTTGCGAGCAGCATAGCATTGCCACTTTTGGAATGAGATGGCGCGATCGCCCAGCCATTAGAACCAGGTACATGCTCGCTCGCGACTTCCTCTGTTTGCTGCTCGATGATTCCTGCAACTTTTTCAGGATTCACCACAAACGTGAAATTGAGCACCCGTTGAGTATGCGCTAGAACATCGACTGCGGTGACTGGCAGCACGATTTTGACGGCATCCTCGATCGCTTCAGGATGCTGTTGAGCATAGGCGTTAATTCCATCAGCGAAAGCATCAAGATAGCGACGAAATCTGGGAGTTTGCGCTGCATACCATCGCTGAGCGCGGGCTAGAACATCCATCGTTCGCGTCCACTGATCCGATTCTAAGTAGTCCTCTCCCCAATATTCTGCTGCTCGTCCTCTGGCTTGACCA
Source organism: Myxacorys sp. (assembly GCF_059501405.1). Classification (NCBI taxonomy): domain Bacteria; kingdom Bacillati; phylum Cyanobacteriota; class Cyanophyceae; order Leptolyngbyales; family Leptolyngbyaceae; genus Myxacorys; species Myxacorys sp. The sequence goes on along the minus strand of NZ_JCACCM010000097.1, from coordinate 166,751 downwards.
TAAAGACGCAGCAGCAAGTTGCCATGACTGTGCATCTGTGCCCAACCAAAGGCATGAAATAAACCCTTTGAATTTTGCGCGTAGATGTGGGGAACGCCATAAGTATCCCACAGTAATTCGGTCTGCTCGATCGCATGTTTGTTGAGATCAGCGATCGGGACGAATACAGAATCGAGTACAGCTAGGCAACTTGAGAGTAGGCGACTCCGAAGATGAGGCGGCTTAAATCGTATAAATGACATAAACGTAGCTCAAATGGTGAACTCGAATGCTACACAAAACAGGAAAACTAATTTTTTGCAGAGCAATAACACGACAGATTTAAACCCCGTGAGTCATTGGCTTGGAACGAGTGCTAACTTGCTGCTGCTCGTGCGCATTACAACATGAATCTAGATAACAAATTTTTTGGCATTGATTCAATCAATGCCGAACTTAAATGAGAACTCCACTCATTATTAGGTGGGATAAATACTGTTATTGTCAAGCTTATCAAGATTGATATGTGTGAGTTGTTCTTGTTGAAGTTTTGCTGATCATCCTCGTCTAATGAGTCGGATGTTATTGAAATTTCTGTCTACCGCTCTTAACCGATATGTCTTTGTGAGTAGAGCAACCTGAAATGCATTGCTCTGTTAGTTCAACTTAACCCATCTGTTTATTGATAACTATTCTCTATTAATTACCAGTAAATTTAGCAAATCTCTTAACTCTTGTTGAGAATAACTAGCATCTGTTGTATTTTTGGTTAGTCACTACTTTTGCAGTGTCATCACAGTGCAACTCTGCTCTAATGCTGGTGAGCAATTATGTGGAGATTAGCAGCCAGTACAACTAGTTGACTGCATCGTTTAGCCATGAAGTTTAAGCAGAAACGCTTCAAAGCAGATGCCCTCATAGCAAGTAGGGCTAATCTTCTGATGTAGCAGCGCGCGATCGCTACTATATGCACGAGCAAACTGCTTCAAATTTGATATCAGATTTGACAACTATTTCTTACCGATAGCCAGATTGGCTGCTTCTAAAGTTCTGGGTTCATCAAGCAGGAAGACTTTAATGTTCGCCCCTCATCATCACTTTCTCAAACAACCTCTCGATCGCTGTACATTGGTTGACCTTGTGCGTCACAGAGCGATGCATCAGCCCGGGCAAACAGCGTATCGCTTTCTAGGTGATGGAGAAACCGAGTCTGCCAGCCTCACGTATCAAGAATTAGATCGGCGTAGTCGAGCTATTGCAGCGCAACTGCAAGCATTCAATTTGTGGGGCGAACGAGCTTTACTGCTCTATCCACCAGGATTAGATTACATTTCTGCTTTCTTTGGATGTTCGTATGCTGGCGTGATTGCGGTTCCAGCGTATCCTCCGCACAATCAGCGCAACACCCCTAGAATTCAGGCAGTTGTTGCAGACGCTAACGCCACGATCGCGCTAACGACCAGCACTATCCAAGACCGCACTCAGTCTCTACTTGCAGACAAAACAGAATTAGATAACATTCAATGGCTAGCAACCGATACTTTAGACGATCGCCTTGCTAAAGATTGGCAAACCCCCGCGATCGTGGCAGACAGTTTGGCGTTTCTGCAATACACCTCTGGATCAACAGGAACGCCGAAGGGAGTGATGTTGAGTCATGGCAATCTGTTGCACAATGCTGCCATCACCTACCACTGCATGGAGCATTCTGACACGAGCCAGTTTGTTTCTTGGTTGCCGGTCTACCACGACATGGGATTAATTGGTGGAGTCTTACAGCCACTCTATGGTGGGTTTCCTTGTACGTTGATGTCGCCTGCTTCGTTTCTTCAGCGTCCTTATCGTTGGCTGCAAGCAATTTCCCGCTACGGGGGAACAACTAGCGGAGGTCCCAACTTCGCCTATGAGTTGTGCGTTGATAAGATTACACCCGAACAGCGGAAAACTCTCGATTTAAGCAGTTGGAGTGTGGCATTCAACGGGGCTGAGCCGATTCGTCAGTCTACGTTAGAACGGTTTGCAGCTACTTTTGCAGAATGTGGGTTTCGACCTGAAGCCTTCTATCCCTGCTATGGGTTAGCCGAAGCTAGCTTAATGGTGACAGGTAGCAGTAAAGCCGATCGACCAATTAGCAAACCCGTAGATGCAGCCGCATTAGAGCAAAACTACATTCAAAACCTTGCTGTAGATGCTGTAGCTGAAAGTCAGGTAGCCTCGTATGTGTTGGTCGGTAGTGGTCAGGCTGTTCCCGAACAGCAAATCGTGATTGCTCACCCTGAAAGCGGCGCTCGCTGCGCTGACAATGAGATTGGAGAGATTTGGGTATCAGGTCCGAGTGTCGGTCAAGGCTACTGGAATCGTCCTGATAAGACATTTAGCACGTTTCAAGCCTATCTATCCGATACCCACGAGGGTCCCTTTCTAAGAACTGGCGATTTAGGCTTTTTGCATCAAGGGGAGTTATTTGTTACCGGACGAGCTAAAGATTTAATCATCATTCGCGGACGTAATCTTTATCCACAAGATCTTGAACTTACGGCAGAACAAAGTCATCCTGCGTTGAGGGCAGGTAGTAGTGCGGCGTTTGCCGTTGAAGTTGATGCCGAAGAACGATTGGTTGTGGTGCAAGAGGTCGAGTTTCGCCAAAAGCCAGATGTAGCAGACGTGACGGCAGCAATTCGTCAAGCGATCGCAGAAGCGTACGAGGTACAAGCCTACGGTGTTGTGCTGATCAAGCCAGGAACCATTCCGAAAACTTCGAGTGGTAAAATTCAGCGTCGGGCTTGTCGATCGGAGTTTCTTGCAGGCAAGTTACAAGTATTGGGAAGCAGCATTCTGGAAGCAACTGAGGTGGAGCGCGATGATCGTCGTCTCAGCCGTGAAGCTCTACTGGCAACGTCTTTAGAAGCCCGTCAAACCCAATTAGAAACGTATCTTCAGCACCAAGTTACCCGTATCTTAAAGGCGGCTTCTTCTCCTGATCCTCACCAACCGCTAGCTGCTTGGGGATTGGATTCTCTCAAGATTGTTGAACTTAAAAATCAAGTTGAGACAGATTTAGAAATTGAGATCGGGTTTACCTGTTTCTTTAGTGGTGCAAGCATTGCTCAATTCGCACAGCAGATTCTCGCGCAACTTGAAACTGCCTCACCAGTGTTGCCGTTAGAATCAATCTCGCGCGATCGCAACTTACCGCTATCCTTTGCACAGGAGCGACTGTGGTTTTTAGATCAGTTAGAACCGGGCAATCCCTTCTATAACCTGGCAGCAACAATTCGATTGGTAGGACATCTTGATATTGCAGCCCTCCACCAAAGCCTGAATGCACTGATTGAACGACACGAGATCTTACGCACCCGATTTGTCAGTGTGGATGGTCAGCCAACACAGATCGTTTCGACGATGCGTGTTGATCTGCCCATCCTTGATTTGAGCAATGTTTCACCCACAGCACAAGAATCGGAAGTCCGGCGATTGTCTTTAGAGCAGGCACAATCGTCGTTTGATCTTCAGCAGGGTTCTTTGTTACGTGCTCAACTGGTGTCCTTGCGTGAGCATGAGCATGTTCTATTACTATGTGCTCACCACATCATTTTTGATGGTTGGTCAACCAACATATTTCTCCAAGAACTTGCATCTTTTTACCAAACATTTCTCGCTCAAAAATCCTCACTCCTTCCCGCTTTACCGATTCAATATGCTGACTTTGCAACTTGGCAGCGTCAGTGGTTGCAGGGAGAGATTTTAGACGCTCAACTCACTTATTGGAAACGGCAGCTTGCAGGCAGTTTACCTGTTCTCAATCTGCCAACTGATTTTCCCCGTCTGCCGATGCAGACGTTCCACGGGGCGCGACGATCGTTTGTTCTATCTCAGCTATTGCACCAAGCACTGCTCAAACTGAGTCAGCAGGAAGGCACAACATTGTTCATGACATTGTTAGCTGCATTCAAGACATTGCTGCATCGCTACACTGGGCAGGAAGATATTTTAGTTGGAACACCGATCGCGAATCGGAATCGGGCTGAGCTAGAAGACCTAATTGGCTTCTTTGTGAACACGTTGGTACTGCGAACTGATCTGACAAGCAATCCTTCTTTCCGGGAGTTGTTGAGCCGAGTTCGACACGTTGCATTAGAAGCCTACGCACATCAGGATCTGCCGTTTGAGAAGCTAGTAGAAGAACTACAGCCAGAGCGCGATTTAAGCTATTCACCGTTATTCCAGGTTTCTTTTGTTCTGCAAACTGCTTTAACTCAAACTCTGTCACTACCCGATCTGACGCTGAGCTTGAACGAGGTCGATACAGAAGTTGCAAAATTTGATCTCACGTTGTTTGTAGAGGAAACGGCTGAGGGACTCATCGGCACGCTGGAATATAACACTGATTTGTTCCAGACGAGTACGATCGATCGTTTCATCGAGCATTTTCAAACTTTACTAGAAGGCATTGTCGCGAATCCTAATCAACGGCTGTCTGATTTACCCTTATTGTCTTCTACTGAACGGCACCAACTGTTAGTTGAGTGGAATCAAACTCAGACAGACTATCCTCATGATCAATGCATTCATCAGCAGTTTGAGGCACAGGTTGCACAAACACCTGATGCAATTGCGATCGTATTTGCAGAGCAGCAACTAACTTATCGAGAATTAAATCAACGGGCAAATCAGGTTGCTCATTATCTGCAAAAGCTAGGTGTCAAGCCGGAAGTTCCAGTCGGGATTTGCGTCGATCGCTCTCCTGAAATGATCATTGGTCTACTCGGCATCCTCAAAGCTGGAGGAGCCTATGTGCCGCTTGATCCAAGCTATCCTCAAGCACGTTTGGCATTCATGCTGAGCGATACACAGGTGCCTGTTGTGCTGACGCGATCGCCGTTGTTAGAGCAATTACCTGAAATTCAAGCAACATTCCTCTGTTTGGATACAGATTGGGAAATCATTGCTCAAGAGACTAATCAAAATCCTGTGTCTTCAGCCACGCCTGATAACTTGGCTTACCTGATGTACACATCCGGTTCTACTGGGCAACCCAAAGGAGTCAGCATTGTTCATCGGGGAGCCGTGCGGTTAGTTCAAAACAACCATTACGCAAACTTAACTGCCGAAGAAGTGTTTCTTCAGCTAGCGCCGATCGCGTTTGATGCTTCGACGTTTGAGATTTGGGGCAGTTTGCTTAATGGAGCGCGGTTAGTGCTGATGCCTCCTGGCGTTCCTTCGCTGCGCGAGTTGGGGCAGGCAATTCGACAGCACCAGATTACAACTCTGTGGCTGACGGCAGGGCTATTTCACCAAATGGTCGATGAGCAGCTAGAGGACTTAAAACCACTACGGCAACTGTTAGCGGGGGGTGACGTTTTATCGGTTTCTCATGTGCAGAAGTTATTGCAAGCTTCACCAGAATTACGGCTGATTAATGGATATGGACCTACTGAAAATACGACATTCACCTGCTGCTACTCAATCGTAGACCCCGACCCAATGGGAGCAACTGTGGCAATCGGACGTCCGATCTCCAATACGCAAGTTTATCTCCTGGATGATCAGTTACAGCCTGTCCCGATCGGGATTCCCGGAGAACTTTATATTGGTGGAGATGGACTAGCACGTGGTTATTTCAATCGTCCAGAGCTAACGGCTGAGCGATTTATTTCCAATCCGTTTCAGGGAGAACATGATAGCCCGACGCTATACAGAACTGGAGATTTGGCGCGTTATCGATCGGATGGCAACATTGAGTTTTTAGGTCGCCTAGATGACCAGGTAAAACTGCGAGGATTTCGCATTGAACTGGGTGAAATTGAGGCGGTACTCAGTCACCATCCAGCGGTACAAACGACCGTTGTAGTGGTTCGGAAGGACGAGCACGGCAAGCAGAATTTAGTCGCGTATGTGGTGCCACACCAGTCATTCGCACCTGCAACTGCCGATCTCCGTTCTTTCTTGCAGACAAAACTGCCGGAGTACATAATTCCATCGCACTTTGTCTGTTTAGAAGCGTTGCCTCTCACTCCAAATGGCAAAGTAGACCGTCGTGCCCTACCTGCACCAGACACGCTAGAACGACAAACCGCTTTTGTTGCGCCTCGCACTGCTGTAGAGCAACAGTTAGCTGAAATTTGGGCAAACGTGTTGGGGCTGCAACACGTTGGAATTCAGAACAACTTCTTTGAGTTGGGAGGGCACTCGCTGCTGGCAACACAACTCATTGCCAGAATACGAGATGTGCTGCAAGTGGAACTGCCGTTACGCTGTTTATTCCAAACCCCGACGATCGCCAGCCTAGCAAATACCATTGCTCAAACAAAATTGCTGGAACCTCAACCCCTCAACAATCTACCCACGATCGCGCCTGATATCAGCCAACGCTACCAGCCCTTCCCCTTGAATGAAATGCAGCAAGCTTACTGGCTAGGCAGAACGAGCATTTTTGAAATGGGAAATGTCGCAATTCATGGTTACGTCGAGATTGAGAGCGACGAGCTAGACCTGGAACGGTTTAATCTGGCATGGCAGCGATTAGTAGAACGCCACGATATGCTGAGAGCGATCGTGCTACCAGATGGACACCAGCAAATTTTGCAGCAGGTGCCGACTTATCAAATTCCAGTGCTGGATTTGCGGGGACAAGAAACAGGGCAAGTAGAGTCACAACTACAAGCCATTCGAGAGGAACTCTCCCATCAAGTATTACCACTCGATCGATTTCCCTTGTTTGATCTGCGGGCGTCTCGGCTAAGCGATCGTCGAATTCGGCTGCACATCAGCATGGATGCCATTTGTTTAGATGGCTGGAGCTATCAAATTCTGTTCCGGGATTTGATGCAGCTTTATCGAAATCCAGATGCCGCATTGATGCCCCTAGAACTTTCTTTTCGGGATTATGTATTGGCAGTGCTGGATCTGCAAAACACTCCCATCTATCAACAATCTTTGCAGTATTGGCGCGATCGACTAGCAACGTTACCTCCTGCGCCAGAGCTACCGCTAGCCAAGGCTCCAAGTTCGCTCACGCAACCCCGCTTCAAGCGTTGGAGTGCTACTTTAGCTCCTGAACTTTGGCAACGGTTAAAGGCTCGCTCCAGGCGAGCTGGACTGTCTCCCACAGGCGTTCTGTTAGCGGTCTACGCCGAGGTTCTAACGACTTGGAGTAAGAGTCCACGCTTCACGCTCAACGTCCCGCGCTTCAATCGATTGCCGCTCCATCCGCAGGTGAATGACCTAATTGGTGAGTTTGCCTCGTTTACCCTGCTAGAGGTTGATCACACTCATCCCGCGTCCTTTGAGGTTCGCGCACAACGATTGCAGGCGCAACTTTGGCAAGATTTAGAGCATCCTTATGTTAGTGGTGTGCGCGTGTTGCGGGAACTAGCTCAAGCTCACGGCAAGACTACAGGAATCCCCATGCCGATCGTGTTCACAACCTATCCACAGAACACCCCTGGAGAAACTAATTCCTCGATCGCTACTCTGATTCAAGAACTGGGAGACATTGTTTATATCCTCGGACAAACTCCCCAAGTTTGGATTGATAGTCAGTTTAGTGAGGCAGAGGGCGCATTGTGTTTGAACTGGGATGCGGTCGAAGAACTCTTCCCAGTAGGTATGTTAGACGATATGTTTGCTGCCTATTGTAGGTTGCTGCAACGGCTTGCAACCGAAGAGACAACATGGCAGGAAACTAACCAACAATTATTGCCTCCAGCTCAGCAAGCGCAGCAGAGTGCGTTTCGTGCCAACCAAGCTCCCGTTCCAGACAAGCTGTTGCAGACGCTGTTTGCCGAGCAAGTTGCCCAGCGTCCTCAACAGGTTGCTGTGATTACGTCCGATTGCACTCTCACTTACGAGGAATTGTTCCAGCGATCGAATCAGGTAGGACATCGGTTGCGCCAATTAGGAGTGCGTCCAAATCAGCTTGTGGCGATCGTGATGGATAAAGGCTGGGAGCAAATTTTAGCAGTGATGGGTATTCTCAATGCTGGATCTGCTTATTTACCCATTGATCCAGAATTACCGCAAGAACGCCTTCACTACGTTTTAGAGAATGCTGAAGCTGAGATTGTGTTAACGCAATCGTGGTTACGCGAACGATTACAACTACCACCAACAATTCAATCTATTTGCATTGATACTAATGAATTGATCAATGAACCAGTAATACCACTTGAACCTGTACAGCAACTCGATGATCTCGCCTATGTAATTTACACCTCTGGCTCAACAGGATTGCCTAAGGGCGTGATGATCGCCCATCGAGGTGTCGTAAATGCGATCGCTCAGACGAATCAGCATTTCCAAATTTGCAATCGCGATCGCGTCTTGGCGCTAACCGCGCTGTATCACGATATGTCGGTCTATGACATCTTCGGCACGTTAGCCGCAGGTGGAACCCTCGTGATCCCGGATGCAGCACTCCGGCGTGATCCGGCACATTGGTCAGAGTTAATGATGCGTGAACAGGTGACCCTCTGGAACTCGGTTCCTGCCATGATGGAGATGCTGTTAGAGTATGCTGCCGAACGTCCCGAAGTGCTTCCTGCAAGTTTGCGGTGGGCATTTTTAGGCGGCGACTGGATTTCTGTGACGTTGCCCGATCGTCTCAAAGCGTTGGTTCCAGAAGCGCAGGTCGTTAGTGTCGGAGGACCCACCGAGACTACTCTGTGGAACATCTGGTATGCGGTCGAAGTCGTTGATCCCAACTGGAAAAGTATCCCCTACGGCAAACCGATCGCGAATACCCAGTACTACATTTTGAACAAAGCCTTAGAAGATTGCCCCGTCTGGATTCCCGGTGAAATGTACTGTGCGGGGGTGGGTTTAGCACAAGGCTACTGGCGCAATCTAGACAAGACACAGGAGAGTTTTATCCAGCATCCGGTGACGGGCGTACGCTTGTATCGCACCGGGGATTTAGGGCGCTATTTACCAGATGGCAACATCGAGTTTTTAGGCAGAGACGACTTCCGACTCAAGATTCGTGGACAACGGATTGAGGCAGGAGAAATCGAAGCGGTTCTCAATCAACATCCAATGGTGCGATCAAGCGTCGTGATGGCAGTGGGTGAACAGCCTAACCGTCAGAGTCTAGCTGCATACGTTATTACAGCACCAGAAGCGACTCCCACTGTAGAAGAACTGCGTCAATTTCTGAGTCAGAAATTGCCAGAATATATGGTGCCTTCTGCATTCGTGATGTTGGATGCACTGCCCCTAACACCCAACGGCAAAGTCGATCGGCGATCGTTAGCCGCACTCCTCTTATCCAATCTCGATGTCATCGCATCTCAAAGAAACTTTGTGGCTCCCCAGACTGCTTTAGAAAAGGTGCTAGCAGGAATTTGGGCAGACGTGTTGCAACTAGAGCAAGTTGGCGTTCACGACAATTTCTTTCTTGATTTGGGCGGCAACTCTTTACTCGCAACCCAAGTGGTGTCAGCCGTGCGGGATACTCTACAAGTCAATCTAGGCTTGCGTTGCTTGTTTGACTCACCCACGATCGCAGAGCAAGCAGCGGATTTACTCAAAGATTCTGTTCAAGCAAAGCAAGTCGAGCAAACCGCTCAACTGTTGTTAACAATTTCCGAGCTTTCTGATCACGAAGTTGAGACTCTGCTCGAAGAAAAGCGATCGTACCTTCAAGTTGGTGTTTGAGGAGGGTAATCTATGAGTTCCTTTAAACTTTCTGCTCAAAAGCGAGCGTTGCTAGAGGTGTTGCTGCGCGAACAAGGGATGACAGCCTCGTCACAAGGCATTCCTGTCCGACCTGCCAGTGATACGGCTCCGCTCTCCTTTGCTCAACAGCGTTTGTGGTTTTTAGATCAGTTTGAACCCGGAAAACCGTTCTACAATCTCCCAGCGGCGGTTCGCCTACAAGGACACCTGAATGTAGCTGTTCTGGAACAGAGTTTTAATGCTATTGTTGAGCGTCATGAAGCATTGCGAACCACATTTAAGCAGGTGGAAGGGCAACCTGTTCAGGTCATAGCAAAAAGCTGGTCGGAGACAAATGCTCCTGCTAGTTCTGCTGTCTTCATAGTGTTAATCGATTTGCAAGAGTTGCCCGTAGCTACACGAGAAGTGGAGGTACAGCAATTCGCCCTCAAAGAAGCTCAGCAAGCGTTTGATCTAGAACATGGCCCGTTGCTGCGGACGACGATACTGCAACTGGATGCAACGGAGTATGTACTACTCCTCACAATGCACCATATTGTTGCGGATGGTTGGTCGATCGGTGTGATGATCCGGGAATTAGCTGCGTTCTATCAAGCGTTCTCAACTGGACAGACTCCTAACCTGCCTGACCTGCCTATTCAATATGCTGACTTTGCAGTTTGGCAGCAGAAACAGACAGACATGCTAGAAACGCAGCTTGCCTACTGGAAACAGAAGCTTCAGAGTGCCCCTCCGCTTTTAGAACTTCCCGCCGATCGACTTCGCCCACCAGAGCAGACGTTTCACGGCGCAACTCAGTCTTTGTTGCTACCCAAGTCATTAAGCGAAGCGCTAAAAGACCTCAGCCATCGAGAAAACGCAACGCTGTTCATGACGCTGTTGGCAGCATTCAAAATTTTGTTGTATCGCTACACAAATCAAATCGATTTAGTAATCGGAACCACGATCGCGAACCGCAATCGGGCTGAAGTTGAAGGGTTAATTGGTATTTTCATCAATACGTTAATTTTACGGACTGATCTTTCGGACAATCCTAGTTTTCGCACTTTGCTGGAACGAGTGCAACAGGTGACTTTAGAAGCATACGCTCATCAGGATTTGCCGTTTGAGAAACTGGTGGAAGAACTGCAACCCGATCGTAGCCTCAGCTATAATCCGCTGTTTCAAGTGATGTTCCAACTTCGCAATGCGCCAATGCCAGATTTGGAACTACTGGGTGTAACCCTTAGCGTGCTACCAATTGAAACTCACACCACTCAATTTGATTTGAGCCTAGACGTGACAGAAGTGGCAGATGGGCTACAAGTGCTGATGGAATACAGTACAGATTTGTTCGATGACAGCACCATCACTCGAATGTTAGGGCATTTTCAAACCCTGCTGACTGGAATTGTGGCGAATGCGAATCAATCTGTATCTAGTCTTCCATTACTAACAGCAGCAGAACACCAACAATTACTGGAATGGAATCAAACACAGATTGATTATTGCTTAGAGCAATGCGTTCATCAACAGTTTGAAGCGCAGGTAGAACGAACACCAGACGCGATTGCGGTTATCTTTCAAGACCAACAACTCACTTATCGAGAACTGAATCAGCGTGCCAATCAGCTTGCTCATTATCTACAAACATTGGGAGTGGGGGCAGATGATTTAGTAGGAATCTGTGTCGATCGCTCCCTCGACATGATCGTTGGCATTCTCGGCATTCTGAAAGCGGGAGGTGCCTACGTGCCTTTAGATCCGGCTTACCCTGCAAATCGTTTGGCATTTATGCTAACGGATGCTCAAGTTTCGGTGTTGTTAACTCAAAACCATCTGCACCATTGCCTTCCCGCTACGGATGCCACCGTGTTGTGTTTAGATACAGATTGGCAACGCATCGCTCAGGAGCCTCAAACCAATCCGGTTAGTTGTTCAACCCCAAACCAGTTGGTCTATGTCATCTACACATCAGGTTCAACAGGGCAGCCCAAGGGTGTGATGATCGAGCATCGATCGCTTGTCAATTACACTCAAGCTGCGGTAGAAAATTGGCAATTGACGCGTAATGATCGCGTTGTGCAATTTGCCTCTTTCAGCTTCGATACGAGTGCTGAAGAAATCTTTCCCTGTCTGACTGGTGGCGCAACTCTAGTGTTACGAAGCAACGCTCTATCAGGGTGGATGGTTGAGTTTTTGCAAGCCTGTCAGGACTGGAATATCACCGTGTTAGATTTGCCAACTGCCTACTGGCATGAACTCACAACTAGTTTGGAGCGCGATCGCTTAGCGCTGCCGTCTTCTGTTCGTCTGGTGATCATTGGAGGCGAAAAAGCACAGATCGATCGCTTCGCGCTTTGGCAAAAGCATGTGAAGAGTTCTGTACGGCTTCTGAATACTTACGGTCCAACGGAAGCCACGATCGTCTCGACGCAGTGGGAGTTCACTGAGAATTCAACGCACTCAGCGTTACCGATCGGTTCAGCGATTCCTAATGCTCAGGCTTATGTGTTGGATCAGTTCTTGCAGCTTGTGCCCGTTGGGGTGCCGGGTGAATTGCACATTGGGGGCGTCGGTCTTGCGAGAGGCTATCGCAACCATCCAGATCTCACTCGTGAAAAGTTTATCGCCAACCCCTTTAGCTCTGATCCAGAAGCACGACTCTACAAAACAGGAGACTGGGTACGCTACCGCGCTGACGGTAATCTAGAGTACCTGGGACGCATTGATGATCAAGTTAAAATTCGCGGATTTCGGATCGAACTGGGTGAGATTGAACTAGCGCTAAATAGCCACGCAAAGGTGCAGACTGCCGTGGTGCTGTTGCGAGAAGACATGCCTGGACAAAAGCGGCTGGTCGCGTACCTTGTACTAGAGCTAGAGCAAATTCTTGATCTCAGCGAACTCCGGCACTTTTTGAAAGAAAAATTGCCGGAATACATGGTGCCTGCAATTTTTGTTGTGTTGGATACTCTGCCTCTGACTGCCAACGGCAAGATTGACTGTCGATCGCTCCCCCTTCCAGACCAAACTCGCCCCGAACTGCCCACCGCTTCCGCTCCCTCGACTCAGGCTGAACAGCAGCTTGTGAAAATTTGGTCAGAAGTGCTAGGACTTGAGCAAGTTGGCATTCATGAGAACTTCTTTGAATTGGGCGGAGATTCAATTCTTAGTATCCAAATCATTGCTAAAGCAAACCAGGTCGGGCTGAGAATCACTCCTAAGCAGCTTTTCCAGCATCAGACGATCGCGGAATTAGCAGCCGTTGTTCACGCAAATCAATCTACTCAAGCGGAACAAGGTGTAGTAACCGGACTAGTTCCTCTTACTCCGATTCAACACTGGTTCTTTGAGCAAGACTTTGCAGAACCGCACCACTGGAATCAGGCAGTATTGCTAGAAGTGGGTGAAACGTTAGACTCTTCGTTGGTGGAACGGGTGATGCAACATTTACTGGTGCATCATGACGCTTTGCGTTTAAGATTTACCCGTGATGCGTCAGGGTGGCAGCAGCGCAATGTTGAGCCAGATGACGTTGTTCCTTTCAGCTATATCGATCTGTCAACGCTGCCGATCGACCAGCAACTCTGCACACTAGAAGCAACGGTGACAGAATTTCAGGCAAGTTTGAATCTCTCTGAAGGATCTTTGTTGCGAGTTGCACTTTTCAAGTTAGGCGAAAACCAACCGGATCGATTGTTGATTGTGGTTCATCATTTAGCAATTGATAGCGTTTCATGGCGAATTTTGCTGGAAGATTTTGAAACCGCATACCAGCAGCTTTATCGAGGCGAGACCCTTCAACTTCCTGCAAAAACCACTTCATACAAGCAATGGGCAGAACGGTTAAACCAGTATGCGCCATCAGTGGCAGCAGAACTCGATGATTGGTTGACCGCTCTGCAACGTCCGACTGCTCAACTCCCCGTCGATTATCCTGACGCAGCAAACACGATCGCCATGTCTCGTACCTTCGGGGTTGCCCTCAGCACCGCAGAAACTCAAGCGCTTCTACACGAAATTCCTAAAACCTACCGCACCCAAATCAATGAAGTATTGCTGACCGCTCTAGTGCAGGCAGTTGCGCCGTGGACAGGCTCACCCACTTTACTAATAGACTTAGAAGGACACGGACGAGAAGAAATTTTTGCCGATGTTGATTTATCCCGCACGATCGGTTGGTTTACCACGCAGTTTCCGGTCTGTTTGCATTTAGAAGAAACAGCAACTCTCGGTCAGGCGCTCAACGCTGTGAAAGAACAGCTTCGATCGCTCCCCAATCGCGGTATTGGTTACGGCATTCTGCGCTATCTCAGCGGCGATCGCCAGATTGTTGAACAACTGCAAGCTTTACCAACCGCAGATATCAGCTTCAACTATCTCGGTCAGTTTGACCAAGTTCTCCTGGAGGGAAGATTGTTTCGGTTATCCCAAGCGTCTAGTGGCTTAGCCTTTAGCCCCAAAGGACATCGTAGCCATTTGCTTGAAATCAACGGTTTTGTTTCAGGTGAACAATTGCGCTTGAACTGGACGTATAGCGAAGCCTTACACCAACGTTCTACAGTCGAAGGCTTGGCACAGAGATTTATCGACGCTCTACGATCGCTGATTGCTCACAACCCATCTGAAGATGCGATCAACTATACTCCCTCTGATTTTTCAGATTTCCAGTGGAGTCAATGGAGCCAGACTGATTTGAACGATATTCTGACTGCAATTGGAGACGCTTGAAATGGGCAACCGCAATCTCGAAGACTTCTATCCACTTTCACCAACGCAACAAGGCATTCTCTTTCATACTCTGTGTGCACCTCGATCGGGGATGTACTATGAGCAGTTAAGCTGTACGCTGAATGGCAAGCTAGATACAAAATTGTTCCAACAGGCATGGCAAGCTTTGTGCGATCGTCATCCGATCTTACGCACCGCTTTTGTCTGGGAAGGAATTAAGGAACCTGTGCAAGTCGTGCATCGACAGGTGAAACTACCTTGGCGAGAACTGGACTGGCAGGCATTTTCTCCTCGTGAGCAGCAAGAACAGTTAGAACACTTCCTCAAAACCGACCAAGAACAGGGATTTGACCTCACTCAAGCTCCCTTGATGCGATTTGCGCTGATTCGTCTAGATCAGCAGAGTTACCGCTTTGTCTGGAGCCATCACCATATTTTGCTCGATGGTTGGTCTACTCCATTGCTGCTCAAGGAAGTCTTTGCAGATTACCAAGCCCTTTGCCAAGGGCAATCCTCATCCTTGCCTCGTCCCCGTCCCTACCGGGATTACATTGCTTGGATACAGCAGCAAGATTTATCCAAGGCTAGAGCATTCTGGCAGCAACGGCTTCAAGGCTTCTCAACACCGACGACGATCGAGCAAGTGCTTCTAAAGAAAGTTGCAACTGATCCAGATGCAGCCGATGCTCAAGTCAGCTACGACGAACAGCATATTCAGCTATTAACTGCTAAGACTAGGGCTCTCCAGTCGTTTGCTCGTCAGCACCAACTAACGCTAAATACTCTGGTGCAGGGAGCTTGGGCGCTACTCCTAAGCCGCTATAGTAGCGAGGATGATGTTGTGTTTGGTGCAGCGGTTTCTGGTCGTCCGCCCACCCTGGCAGGCTCTGAGGCAATGGTTGGGCTATTCATCAACACTTTGCCTGTCCGAGTGCAGGTACAGGCAGCAGAGAATTTGTTGCCTTGGCTTCAACAACTCCAGGCGCAACAGGTCGAAGCACGTCAGTATGAGTACAGTCCCTTGGTAGAAGTGCAGGGCTGGAGTGATGTGCCGCGCGGCTTGCCTCTATTTGAAAGTGTGGTGGTGTTTGAGAACTATCCGATCAATGCTGCTCTACAAACGCAAACGGATCTGGAAATTCGAGATATTCGTGCCTTTGAAAAAACAAATTATCCCCTAACGCTAATCGCATTTCCCGGTTCAGAATTGGGGCTGAAAGTTCTGTACGACAGTCAACGCTTTGCCTCAGCCGCGATCGCTCGTATGTTAGGGCATCTCCAGACTCTTCTCGAAGGAATGATTTCTCATCCAAATCAATGCTTGTCTGGCTTGCCGATCTTAACCGAAGCAGAACAGCACCAGTTGGCGGAATGGAATAATACACAAGTTGAGTATCCCAATCAGTGTGTTCATCAACGATTTGAAGCACAGGTAGAACGTACACCTGATGCCGTTGCGTTAGTGTATGGCGATGAACAATTTACCTATCGAGAATTAAATCAACGCTCTAATCAACTGGCTCATTATTTACAAACTCTGGGAGTTACTTCAGAAGTTTTGGTGGGTGTTTGTTTAGAACGATCTCCAGAAATGGTCATGGCGCTTTTAGGCATTCTCAAGGCTGGAGGAGCTTATGTACCTTTAGATCCAGCCTATCCACAAGAGCGTCTGTCATTCATGATGAACGATGCTCAAATGGCTGTTTTGCTGACGCGATCATACTTAGCAGACACCCTACCTGAACATTCAGCAAAACTAGTGTGCCTTGATACAGACTGGGACAAAATTCGCCAAGCGAGCCAACAGAATCTCACTGAAAATATTACAGCAGATCAGTTGGCATACGTGCTATACACCTCCGGCTCAACCGGAACGCCCAAAGGAGCAATGGGGCTGCACCGAGGCACGGTAAATCGTTTGCACTGGAATCCCTATCCCTTCACATCGGATGACGTTTGTTGCCAAAAAACTTCTCTAAACTTTGTCGATTCTGTCTGGGAAATCTTCGCTCCTTTGCTGCACGGGCTTCGCTCTGTGATTTTGCCAGATTCAGCCGTAAAAGACCCGCTGCAATTTGTGCAAATGCTTGCTGAACAGCAGGTGACACGTCTAGTGTTGGTTCCCTCGCTGCTGCGCGTCTTGTTAGAAACGATTCCAGATCTACACGATCGCTTGCCTAAGTTAAAATATTGGGTCAGCAGTGGTGAAGCCTTGACGATCGAGCTTTGTCAGCGCTTTCGCCAGCAGGTGCCGCATTGTATCTTAATTAACTTATACGGCTCATCAGAGGTTGCTGCTGATGTGACTTGGCATGACACGAGTATTAATCACTTGTCTGATTTCATTCCCATTGGTCGAGCGATCGCGAATACTCAAATTTATATTCTCGATCGTCATTTGCAACCTGTTCCTATTGGTGTACCTGGAGAGCTTCATATTGCTGGCGCAGGTCTAGCACGAGGATATTGGAACCGTCCAGAACTTACGGCTGAAAAATTTATTTCTAACCCGTTCCAGATTCAGAAGGAGCAATCGAGGCTTTATAAAACGGGAGATTTGGGATGTTTCTTACCTGATGGAGAAATTAAATTCCTGGGACGATCGGATCATCAAGTAAAGCTGCGCGGAATTCGCATTGAGACGAGAGAGATCGAGTCTTGGATCGATCAGCATCCCTCGGTTCAGGAAAGCGTTGTGATTGCGTGGGAAGATTCTCCCGGCAATTCTCACTTGATTGCTTATGTAGTTCCCCGCCTAGAACAACAGCAATCAGTTGAGCCTCTTAACGACGTGTTGCGGAATTTCTTAAGCGAGAAGTTACCAGAGTACATGGTGCCGATCTCGTTTATTTTGCTGGAGGCACTGCCACTGACCCCCAACGGCAAAATTGATCGTCGTGCCTTGCCTGCTCCAGAAACGCACCAGCGGGCATCAACCAACTCGTTTGTGCCGCCACAAACCCCGATCGAAGTAGAACTGGCAAACATTTGGGCGACCGTATTGGGGTTAGAGCAAGTAAGCATTGAAGATAACTTCTTCAACTTAGGAGGACATTCTCTTCTGGCGATGCAGCTTATATCCCGTGTGTGTAAACAGTTTGAGGTAGAGTTAAGTTTACCTGACTTCTTTGCTGCTGCTACCATTCGCGAATTGGCGGAAACGATCGAGGATGCCATTCTTGCTCAGTCCAATCCAGCCGATCTCGATCGACTGTTAGACCAACTAGAGGCAACGGATGAAACAGCAACAGCACAGAGCATTTTGACGTCATAATCCCAACTCTCAGCCCTTCCTAAATCAAGGAGTATTTCGGGTGCAAAATCTGCGTGATGATATCCAATTCGCCGAACCCTCTAATCGCCTGATAGACGTAATGGCACTGTTTTCTCGTTCAGAAACCACTTTGTTAACTGAGCAAGAATTGGAAACTCGCGTTGACGCGATCGTTCAAGCGTTTGTCAATGCCAAAACCATCAGTACAGACATTGATTTAGCGACGATCGCGGATCAGTTTACAGACAGTCAAATTCCACTGACTGCTTGTAACGTGGATCAGTATTTCAATGAACTAACCTCCAGCGTTATTTCCCACTCGATTCATACTTCCTCACCACAATTTATTGGTCATATGACCACTGCTTTGCCTTACTTTGTGCGTCCTTTGGGGAAGCTCATGACGGCGATGAATCAGAATGTTGTCAAAGTGGAAACAGCTAAAACGTTCAGCTTCTATGAGCGTCAAGCTCTAGCAATGTTGCACCGATTAATTTACGGTTGTTCAGACGATTTCTACAGTCAACACATCCAAGCGAGTGAAAGTACGCTGGGCATTCTGACGACCGGGGGTACATTGGCAAACATCACGGCGCTGTGGTGCGCTCGGAATGTCGCGCTCAAGCCTCAAGCTGGTTTTGCGGGAGTGGAACAAGAGGGATTATTGGCTGCACTAGAGTTCTATGGCTACAAAGGCGCAGTGATCATTGGTTCTAGCTTGATGCACTACTCGTTTGAGAAAGCAGCAGGACTGCTGGGAATTGGCGATCGTCATCTGCTCAAAATTCCGGTTGATCACAATCACCGCATGAATTTACAAGCGCTACGGAAAACGATTGCCGAGTGTCGCGATCGTAAGCAACTCATTTTGGCAATTGTTGGCATCGCAGGCAGCACGGAGTCTGGCAGTATTGATCCGTTGGCAGAAATAGCCGCGATCGCGCGGGAAGCCAAGGTTCACTTTCATGTGGATGCCGCTTGGGGCGGTCCGGTGCTATTTTCCGAACAACACGCTCATAAGCTAGCTGGTATTGAAGATGCCGATTCCGTCACGATTGACGGGCACAAGCAACTCTATTTGCCAATGGGAATTGGTATGGTGCTTTTGCGCAATCCTCACCTCGCTGCACTAATTGAAAAAAATGCTAGCTACACGGTTCGGAAAGACTCGATCGACTTGGGTAAGCGCTCGATCGAAGGCTCTCGTCCCGGCATGATTTTATTTCTGCAAGCCGCTTTGAAGCTGATCGGTCAGCAGGGATATGCTGTACTGATCGATGCTGGAATTCAGAAGACGCAATATCTGGCAAATCAAATTCGTCAGCGCCCAGAATTTGAACTCTTGCTAGAACCCGAAATGAATCTGCTGCTGTACCGCTATATTCCAAAACCATTTCGGCAGAAGTTAACGACCAAAACACTGACGGAAGTGGATCAGCGATCGATTAATGACTTTAACGAACTGCTGCAAAATGCTCAGCGTCAAGCGGGCAAAACCTTTATCTCCCGCACGACCTTATCTACCAGTATCTACGGGCAACAACAAGCGATCGTGGCGCTACGAGCCGTGATTGTTAACCCCCTGAGTACGGAAGCAGACATTGATGCAGTTCTCGCCGATCAGCTCCAGACTGCTGCTCAATTACCTGTGGTTGTTCCCCCCGATCAGATGAGCTTGGAGGTTACTTGTGACTGCTACTAACCGTGCAGAGCGCCTTAAACAACTTTCGCCACAAAAACGATTACTCCTGTTGCAAGCACTGCGACAACAGACCGCGAATGCTGAAACGACAACAACGATTTCGCGCCGCACTCCGTTCAGTCCTGCTCCGCTCTCGCTCGCTCAGCAACGCTTGTGGTTCCTCGCTCAGTTGGCTCCTGGCAATCCTTCTTACAACATTTCAGCAGCGGTGCGACTCCAGGGGCGCTTAGATGTAGCAGCTTTAGAACGTAGTTTCAATGAAGTAGTGCGACGGCATGAAGCACTACGCACTACTTTTGCAACCCTAAACGGTGAACCTGTACAGGTTATTACTCCTACGCTTTCTTTCAAGCTCGCTGTTGTGAACTTGCAGAAACTACCGGAGCCGGATCGACAAGCAGAAGTAGAGCGATCGACGATTTCAGAAGCGCAATATCCTTTTGATCTAACGGCAGAACTACTCCTTCGGGTGACGTTGCTTCAACTGAGTGAAACCGAGTCTGTAGCACTACTGACGGTGCATCACATTATCTCCGATGGCTGGTCGATCGCAGTCCTGGTGCAAGAAGTCGCAACGCTTTACCCAGCGTTTTGTGAGAACAAGTCATCTCCTCTTGCAGACTTACCAATTCAATTTGCCGATTTCGCGGTTTGGCAACAACACTCTGATCAAATTGCAAAGTTAAAGAACCAGTTGCATTACTGGAAACAACAGTTGTCAGGTGCAGCATTGCTTCCCCCATTACCCACTGATCGCCCTCGATCTACCGCACCGACCTTTCGGGGAGCACAGCGATCGTTTCTGTTGCCTCTCGCTTTAACTGACGCTCTAAAAGCGCTGAGTCAGCAAGCAGAAGCTACCTTGTTTATGACGCTTTTAACTGCATTTCAGTCCTTGCTGTACTGCTATACCCAGCAGAACGATATTTTGGTAGGAACGCCGATCGCCAATCGTAATCTGCCTGAACTAGAGAACTTGATTGGCTGCTTTGTGAATACTCTAGTGCTAAGAACGCGACTTGATGCTGATTTCAGCTTTCGAGATGTGTTAGCGCGATCGTGTCAGGTTACTTTAGAAGCCTTTGCTCATGCTGATGTTCCGTTTGAGAAATTAGTGGAGGAATTGCAACCTCAGCGAAGTCTGAGCTACAATCCGCTATTTCAGGTTTGGTTTGCTTTGCACAACACGCCCTTGCCCAGCTTAGAGCTACCCGGACTTTCTATCAGTCCACTGGCGATCGAGAGCGGCACGACCCGACATGATTTGAGCCTACACCTGTGGGAAACGCCATCTGGATTGCAGGGAACATGGGAGTATAAAACCGACTTATTTGATGCGGCGACCTGCGATCGATTGATCCAACATTTCACAGCTTTTCTGAACAAAATTGTCGCTGAACCTGATATCCAATTGAGTGAATTAGCCGCGATGTTCGCCGAAGCCGAAAAACAGTATCGGCTTCAGTACGAACACGATATAAAAGCAGCAAACTTAAACAAACTCAAGTTCATGCGACGCAAAGCACAAAGTACATTGTCTGACTAATCGAGGACTAGCAATGGCTATTTCAGAGTTTCAAAATTCCAACCTAAAAAAACTAGGGATGGCTAGCCGTAAAGCTGTTAGTCTCTCATCTGAAACATTAATCAAAACGAGTTATTTTCAATCAAAACATATGCTTCCTTTAATTGTTGAGCCAGCGATCGGAGGTCTAAATTTAACAGCCTGGTCTCAGCAGCATCAAACTTGGATTGAAACTCGATTATTGCAGCATGGAGGCATTTTATTCCGAGGTTTTCAAGTTGCAGGAGCAACAGAATTTGAGCAGTTTATACAAGCAAATTATGGAGAATTGCTGAACTACACTTTTCAATCAACTCCTCGCAGTCAAGTAAGCGGAAAGATTTATACCTCAACAGAATATCCTGCGGATCAAGTCATTCCGTTACACAATGAGATGTCTTATACACGAACTTACCCGCTTAAAATTGCTTTCTGTTGTTTGCAAAAAGCAAATCAGGGCGGAGAAACAACGATCGCTGACAGCCGAAAAGTTTTTCAAAAAATCGATTCCACCATTCGGGAAACATTTATTCAAAAAAAGGTAATGTATGTGCGGAATTATGGAGGCAATATTGATCTACCCTGGCAGACTGTTTTTAATACTCAGAACAAGTCTGAAGTAGAAAATTACTGCCGAAAAACAGGAATTGAGTTTGAGTGGAAAGCCAAGGATGGATTGAGAACACGACAAGTTTGTCAAGCGATCGCTCAACACCCTAAAACGTTAGAAACAGTGTGGTTTAATCAAGCTCATTTATTCCATATTTCTAGTCTAGAACCTACCGTTCGCAATGAGCTTTTAGCCACCTTCAAACCAGAAGATTTGCCTCGTAATGTTTACTACGGTGATGGCTCTTCGATCGAAGATTCGGTTTTAGAAACAATTCGTCAGGTTTATCAGCAAGAAACCATCCTATTTCCTTGGCAAGAAGGAGATGTTCTTCTACTTGACAATTTATTGTCTAGCCACGGGCGCACCCCTTTTTCAGGTTCACGCAAGGTCGTTGTGGGTATGGCTAAAGCATCTACACAGCAGGAGGTTTAGGTAGAAATGAAAGATTTACAAACAGGAATTAGCGAAGGATTTCAACTTTCTCCCCAGCAAAAATGGGTATGGCGATCGCAGCAGCTTGATCCTACTTTTCCTTATCGAGTTCAAGGGTCGATTTTGATTGAGGGTCATCTCAATTTAGACCTTTTCAAGCAAGCTTTTCAATGTGTGGTCGATCGTCATGAAATTCTGCGTACTCGGTTTGTTTGTCTAATGGGAATGACAATCCCGCTGCAAATCATCCAAAATGCAAATCAATTTTCGATCGTTGAACACGATCTGAGCCATTTATCACCTTCCGAGCAACTAATTCAGATTGAATCAAAATGGCATGAAATAGGCCAACAATCTTTCGATTTCGAGCAAGGACTAATTGGATTTTCATCTCTCATTACGTTGTCTTCAGCCCGACACATTTTGTTGATCAATCTATCTGCATTGAATGCGGACAGTTCAACATTGGTGAACTTATTACAAGGCGTCTGTGATACTTATTCAGAATGTTTA
Source organism: Myxacorys sp. (assembly GCF_059501405.1). NCBI lineage: Bacteria > Bacillati > Cyanobacteriota > Cyanophyceae > Leptolyngbyales > Leptolyngbyaceae > Myxacorys > Myxacorys sp. Next base: position 144,286 of record NZ_JCACCM010000097.1, on the reverse strand, counting down.
GAAGACAAATCAACGCGAGATCCATTGCAATATGCCGATATTGCCCAATGGCAAACTGAGTTATTAGAATCAGACGAGTCTCAGGCTGGAAAGGTATTCTGGCAGAAGCTAAAATTCAATACTTCAGACATTCCTAAATTGCCTTTAGAACAGAAAGAAGCTTCGCAACACAGTTTTAATCCTCAGTGTTTGAGTTTAGAAATCAGCAAGCCACTAGAGCAAAAAATCATCGCACTGTCGCAATCTGAGAATGTGCCAGTTTCAACGATTCTTCTAGCGTGTTGGAAAACACTCATTTGGAGGTTTAATCACCAATCTCATCTTGTGATTGGAATTGCCGTCAATGGAAGAAATTATGAAGAGCTAATAACAGCGTTTGGGCTGTTATCTAAGACAATTCCATTAGCAACTAATTTTGCGACTGAGCTAGAGTTTAGTCAGGTATTGCAGCAAGTTCATCAATCTGTTCAAGACGCTAAGCAGTGGCAGGAATATTTTGAGTGGAAAGACGTAATTCAAACCGAAGATGCTCAAGAAATAGAATTTCTTCCGATTAGTTTTGATTTTCAAGAATTACCTAAAAAACGTTGTCAGAATAATTTGGCATTTTCCATTCAAAAACTGTGCAGCTATATCGATCGATTCAACCTAAAACTCTTCTGTACTCAACAAAATGATTCTCTAAACGTAGAGTTTCACTATGATGCTAATGCATTCAACGAAACTGATATTCAGCGTTTATCAGAGCATTTCGCCTCTCTGCTAGAAAGCGCTGTTACTCATCCAAAAAACTCGATCGCTCAGTTAAATTTATTAAACGATCGTCACCGTCATCAACTGTTAGTTGAATTCAATCAAACTCAAGCTAATTTTGTACCTTACCAGTGTGTACATCAGCGATTTGAAGCACAGGCAGAACAAACGCCTGATCAGATTGCTATTGTCTTTGAAGATCAACGGCTCACTTACCGTGAACTTAACTGCCGCGCTAATCAGCTTGCTCATTATTTGCAAAAGCTGGGCGTAAACTCAGAAGTTGTGGTTGGGATTTGCTGCGATCGCTCTCTCGATTCGATTGTTGCCCTACTCGGTATCCTCAAAGCTGGAGGTGCTTACTTACCTCTTGATCCCGCAATGCCAACAGAGCGTCGCACACGCGTGTTGCAAGACGCTAAAGCAACTGTGTTACTGACCCAACAATCTTTGGTAAATCAATTTGGAAACTTCACACAGCCGATTGTTTGCCTAGATCGTGATTTCGACTTGATTACTCAGGAGAGTTCACAAAATTGTATTAGTCAAACCACAAGCGAAAATTTGGCTTACGTTATCTACACATCGGGTTCTACAGGTGCTCCTAAAGGCGTCGCGATCGAGCATCGACAACTGCTGAACTACTTAGACGGGATTCTGCACCAACTAGCGTTACCCAAAGGTGCCCATTTTGCGATGGTTTCTACTTTCGCTGCCGACTTGGGAAATACAGCTATCTTTCCGGCGCTGTGTACTGGAGGCTGTTTGCATATAATTTCTCAGCAACGATCGATTGATCCAGAAGTGCTAGCGCAGTATTGCTGCAATCATTCCATTGACTGTCTCAAAATTGTTCCCTCTCATTTGTCTGCACTGTTAAGTTGTACTTATCCAGAAGCAATTTTGCCGCGTCAACGCCTAATTTTAGGAGGCGAAGCGTTGAGTTGGGACTTGGTGAAAACAGTGCAGGAGTTGGCACCCGATTGCCGCATCTTTAACCATTACGGACCGACTGAAGCCACGATCGGGGTTCTGACCTATGAAGTAAAACTAGACCAACCTACCCATATTTCTAAAACTGTTCCTTTAGGTCGTCCCCTTGCCAACACCCAGATTTACATTCTGGATGCCGAGCTTCAACCTGTCCCTGTTGGTGCTGTGGGAGAGCTATACATCGGGGGTAACAGTCTAGCGCGAGGCTATCTTAACCAACCGAAACTGACGGCAGAAAAATTCATTCCTCATCCCTTCATGTCTGGTACAGAAGCGCGTCTCTATAGAACCGGAGATCTAGCCCGCTACTTACCCGATGGAAATATTGAATTCTTAGGGCGAATCGATCATCAGGTGAAGATTCGGGGATTCCGTATTGAACTTGGCGAAATTGAAGCCGTACTAAAGCAGCATTCGATCGTAAAAGAAGCAGTGGTTGCTGTCAAAGAAGATACGAGTGGTGAGTTGCGTTTGGTTGCCTATGTACTACCTCATGAGCAGGAGATGCTAGACAAATGCGAGTTGCATCGTTGGCTGAGTGAGAAACTGCCAGAGTATATGATGCCATCTGCATTTGTGATGCTGAAAACCTTGCCATTAACGGCGAATGGTAAGCTCGATCGCCAAGCACTGCCAGTCCCCGATTTTACTCACACAACCTTAGAAAATTTTGTTGCTCCCCGCAATCCGATCGAGCAAACCTTAGCTGATATTTGGGCAGAAGTTCTCAAATTGGATCAAGTTGGTATTTACGACAACTTTTTTGAGTTGGGTGGGCATTCACTACTGGCAACTCAAGTTGTTTCTAGACTGCGGCAAACCTTTCAAGTAGAGTTGCCTCTTCATCACTTATTTGAGGCAACGACAATAGCTGATTTAGCAGTTGTAATTGTCCAAAAGCTAACAGAGCAAACAGATGAAACAATGCTAGCGCAAATGCTAGCAGAACTAGAAGAACTGTCAGAAGAAGACGCCCAAACTGTTTTGGTGCAAGGAGTGCAGTCATGAGTCAATTGAGTGGGCGTATTGCGGGGCTATCTCCGGCTAAACGAGAATTATTGCTGCAAAAGCTAAACCAGAAAAAAGATAATACAGGTGTTTCTATTCGTCCACTCAGCCGCGAAACCAACACCTTTCCGTTGTCGTTTGCTCAGCAGCGCTTGTGGTTTATCGATCAGCTCGATCCGGGCAATCCAACGTACCAAATTCCAGCGATCGTGCGACTGACAGGCAAGTTAGATGTTGCTGCATTAGAGCAAAGTTTCAATGCACTAGTGCAACGACACGAAATATTACGAACAACGTTTATTACGATCGATGGGCAACCCGTTCAAAATATTGCTCCAACACTAAAATTAACGATTCCAGTCACCGATTTACAATCGCACCCTGAACCTGAACAGGAAGTACAGCGATTGGCGATCGTCGAAGCGCAAACTTCCTTTGATTTGGCTCAAGCACCGCTGCTACGAGTTCAATTACTGCATCTGAACAGTTCTGCTTATGTCTTGCTGTTCACCCTACACCACATCATTTGCGATGGCTGGTCGATGGGAATTTTTCTGCAAGAATTGGCATCTTTGTATCAAGCGATCGTGACTAGAAAGCCTGCATCGTTGCCTGACTTGCCAATTCAGTATGCTGATTTTGCCGCTTGGCAGCAGCAGTGGCTACAAGGAGAGGTACTCGAAACACATCTTGACTACTGGAAACAGCAGCTTTCGGGAGAGCTTCCGATTCTGAACTTGCCGACCGATCGACCTCGATCTGCTGTGCAAACTTATCGGGGTGGCGTGGTCAATTTTGTCTTGCCACAACCCCTGATTGCGGCTCTAACGCAACTCAGCCAGCAGCAAGGCGCAACCTTGTTTATGACGCTTCTCGCTGCTTTCAAAGTTCTACTTTATTGCTACACCGGGCAGGAAGACATTCTTGTAGGGTCTGCGATCGCTAACCGCAACCGCGCCGAAACTGAGAGTCTGATTGGATTGTTCGCCAATACCCTAGTCCTGAGGTCAGATTTATCCCGCAATCCTACCTTTCGCGAATTGTTGCAACGAGTGCGGACAGCGACGCTAGGAGCTTATAACCATCAAGATCTTCCTTTCGAGAAGCTCGTCGAAACTCTGCAACCCGAGCGCGATCTGAGCCGCAATCCTTTATTTCAGGTGTTGTTTGCTCTGCGCAACATCCAGATGCCTACCTTGGAACTACCCGAACTGATGCTGAGCAGTCAGGACTTAGAGCGCACTACGTCTCGGTTTGATCTGTCTCTGAATCTGTGGGAGTCACCCGAAGGTTTGAGCGGCGCATTTGAGTATAGCCAAGACTTGTTTGATGTCGGCACTGTGCCGCGAATGGTTGGGCATTTCCAAACTTTGCTAGAAGGAATTGTTGCTGACCCCGATCGCTCGATCGTAACCTTGCCTCTGCTAACCCAATCAGAACAGCAACAATTGGTAGAGTGGAACCCGCCTTCAATTAAAAATCTACCGAAACACTGTCTGCATCACTTGTTTGAAGCACAAGCAGCAAAATCACCAGAGGCAATTGCCGTTGTCTATGAAAACCAACAACTCACCTACCGAGAACTGAATACACGTGCGAATCAACTTGCACGTCATTTGCAAAAGTTGGGTGTCGCTCCAGATGTTTTGGTGGGCATCTGTGTGGAAAGATCGCTCGAAATGCTGATCGGTCTGCTTGGCATTCTCAAGGCGGGTGGTGCTTATGTGCCTTTAGATCCGTCCTATCCTCAAGCAAGACTGACATTTATGCTGGAAGACTCACATATTCCAGTTCTCGTGACCCAGCACAACTTGTTAGAGAAGCTTCAACCCCAGGCGGCGCAGGTGGTCTGTTTGGATACCGATTGGGAGACGATTGCGATCGCCTCACAGGAAAACCTGGATAGTGGCGTTACAGACAGACATCTGGCTTACACCATTTACACATCAGGCTCTACTGGCAAACCCAAAGGTGTGCAAATTGAACATCGGGCACTGACTAATTTCTTGCACTCCATGCGTCAGGAGCCAGGTTTAACCGCTGATGATGTGCTGCTTGCCGTAACGACGATCTCCTTTGACATTGCGGCGCTGGAACTGTACCTTCCATTAATCGTTGGCGCTCGCGTGGTGTTAGTCAGCCGTGACGTTGCCTCAAATGCAGCCCAACTTTCTAGAACTCTTCAGCAATCTAATGTCACTGTCATGCAGGCAACACCAGCAACTTGGCAACTGTTGTTAGCGGCAGGATGGCAGGGTGATCGACGATTGAAACTGCTCTGCGGCGGCGAAGCCCTACCTAGAGAATTGGCAAACCAACTGCTCAAGAGATGTCAGTCTCTCTGGAACATGTATGGACCAACGGAAACCACCATCTGGTCAGCCATTCATCCAGTAGAGCCTGGAGATGGTTCAGTGGTTGTGGGGCGAGCGATCGCCAACACCCAAATTTATATCTTGAACCAGCATTCCCATCGTGACAGAAACGTCTTTAACCCTGTCCCTGTTGGTGTGCCCGGAGAGGTTTACATCGGTGGGGAGGGTTTAGCACGTGGCTACTTAAATCGCCCAGACTTGACGGCTGAGCGCTTCATCTCTTTCCAAATTGACAACTCCAAATCAATTCGTCTCTACAGAGCAGGGGATCTGGGTCGTTACCGATCTGATGGCACGATCGAGGTGATTGAACGAATTGATCATCAAGTCAAGATTCGAGGTTTCCGAATTGAGCTAGGTGAGATTGAGACTGTATTGGAACAGCATCCAGAGATCAAACAAGCTGTTGTCATCGCACGAGAGGACAATCCGGGTAATCAGCGTCTCGTGGCTTATGTGGTTCCAACTTCAGTAGTTGAGTGCCAAGCGACACCTCTGATTCCAAATCTACGTTGCTTCCTAAAGGCGAAGTTGCCACATTATATGGTGCCTGCGGCGTTTGTGCTTCTAGACGTGCTTCCCCTTAACGCGAATGGCAAGCTCGATCGCCGCGCTCTGCCTGCACCCAATATTAGTTCTGATCTAGAAAGCAATTTCGTTGCTCCTCGCACTGCTATTGAGGCAACAATCGCTGACATTTGGACAGAAGTGCTCAATCTCTCTCAACCTCCATCAGTTCAGGCTAACTTCTTTGAATTGGGCGGGCATTCTCTGTTAGCAACGCAAGTTGTTTCTCGCCTGCGAACGACCTTTCAAGTTGAGTTACCCCTTCGTCGTTTGTTTGAGGCACCAACGATCGCAGACTTAGCTATCGCCATTTCTGATATTGCACAAAGCTCAGAAGCTCCGATTGAGCGAGTTTCACAGTCAGCAGATTTACCCCTTTCGTTTGCTCAAGAACGGCTGTGGTTCTTGGATCAACTCAAACCCGGCGATCCAGCGTATAACATTCCCGCAGCAGTCCGGCTACAGGGTGTTTTGAATGTAACCGCGCTGGAGCAAAGTCTCAACACGATCGTGCAACGGCATGCCGTCCTGCGAACCAGCTTTGTAATACGAGGCGGACAACCCATTCAAGCGATCGCAGAAACAGTGTCGTTACCGTTGCCTATCGTAGATTTGCAAAATCTGAAAGGGACTGAGCAAGAGCAGCGCATTCAACAATTAGCAATGCAAGAGGCTCAGACTTCGTTTGATCTCGCTCAAGCTCCCTTGCTGCGTGTCACCTTGCTCCAACTTGGTGAAACCGAATACGTCGTGTTGTTTACGATGCATCACATCATCTCCGATCGCTGGTCGATGGGGGTACTAATTCGAGAACTGACGACGCTGTACTCCGCCTATTGCACAGGTAAGTCGATCGTCCTGCCCGAACTGCCAATCCAGTATTCAGACTTTGCTGTTTGGCAGCGACAGCACTTACAAGGTGAAGTGTTAGACCAGCAGTTGAGCTACTGGCAACAGCAGTTAGGTGGTAAACTTCCGGTCTTACGGCTCCAGACTGAGCAATCCTCTGGTCAATCAGCTTGTTCAACTGGTCAAAGCGAAACTCACTCGTTTGTTCTGTCTCCCACTGTTTCTGAAGCCCTAAATCGTTTGAGTCGTGAAACAGGCGCGACTTTGTTCATGACGCTGCTGGCAGCCCTCAAAACCCTGCTTTACCGCTATACCGGGCAGGAAGATGTGGTGGTTGGAACCGATGTTGCCAATCGCAATCGGGCTGAAACAGAAGCTTTGATTGGATTTTTCATCAATATTTTGGTCTTACGAACCAGTTTGCAGGGCAATCCCAGTTTTCGAGAGTTGTTAGATCGGGTGCGAGAGGTCGCCTTGGGAGCCTATGCTCACCAAGATTTACCCTTCAGTAAAATCGTCGAGCATCTGCAACCAGAGCGTCACCTCAACCAAACGCCTCTGTTTCAGGTGTTGTTTGTTCTACAAAATGCACCGATGCCTCCTTTGGAGTTACCAGGGCTGACCCTAACTCCGCTAGAAGCTGAGAATCATGCTTCCAAGTTTGATCTGGTGCTGTTTATGGTAGAAACCCCTGAGGGATTGGCTGGCACTTGGAAATACAATCGGGAGTTTTGCGATCAAGCCACTCTCACCCGGTTCTCCAAGCACTTTGAAACCCTTCTAGATAGCATTGTGACTCAACCCGACAGCCGCCTCAACACTTTAGAAATGCTGACTGAAACTGAAAAAATCGCAAAAATGGCTGAACAAAAACAACGGGAAGCATCAAATCGGCAAAAATTCAACTTTGTCAAGCCTAAAGCAGTGAGCCTACCGACAACCGAATTTGTCAAAACTGAAGAGCTACAACCCGGACAATCTCTGCCGCTCCTCGTTCAACCCAATGTTGGAGAGCTTGATTTGGTGGACTGGGCAAAATCCAACCGAGCCTGGATCGAAACTCAGTTATTCAAACACGGGGGACTACTGTTCCGAGGTTTCAACACTCACTGTGTGCAGGATTTTGAGAACTTTGCTCAAGCAATTTGTCCAGAATTATTTGGCGAATATGGGGATCTTCCTCGCGAAGGTGTGGGTGGCAAAGTCTACAGTTCTACGCCATATCCAGCCGACAAAGCGATTCTGTTTCATAACGAAAGCTCTCACATGCATCGTTATCCCCTCAAAATCTGGTTTTTCTGTGTTCAGCCAGCCCAGCAGGGCGGAGAAACCCCGATCGTCGATTGTCGTAAGCTCTACCAATTGCTCAATCCGAAGCTGAGAGAAAAATTTGCCCAACAACAACTGATGTATGTTCGCAACTACACTGATGGTCTAGATGTGAGTTGGCAAGATTTCTTTCACACGAGCGATCGTGCTGTTGTTGAGCAATACTGTCATCAGCATGGCATTGAGTTTGAATGGACAGACCACGGTTTAAGAACTCGCGAGGTGCGGCAAGCTATTGCTCAACATCCTAAAACTGGGGACTGGGTATTCTTCAATCAAATCCAGTTGCACCACATTGCTTATCTCGATCGCTCGGTTCGCGATTCTCTTTTGGCTTTATTTGGAGAAGCCAATCTACCCCGCCATGTTTACTACGGCGATGCTACCCCAATTGAAGATTCAGTGATTGAAGAAATTAGTGCATTGTATCAACAAGCTACGATCGCATTTCCCTGGCAAGCAGGCGATGTGTTGATGCTAGACAACATGCTGACCGCCCACGGGCGCAACCCCTATGTAGGACCACGCAAGATTGTCGTGGCAATGGGAGAACTCATCAGTAATCCATCGATCGCGTTATCCAAAACCGCAGTGTGAGAGAGGTTAAAATCATGCAAGTTCAAGAAAGAGTGATCAACGGTTTTCACCTGTCTCCGCAGCAGAAAAGGCTTTGGGGATTGCAGCAAGATAACCCTACTTATCGAGTGCAGTGTGCCATTCGGCTAGAAGGGTTGCTTCAGATTGAGACGTTAAAGGCGGCGTTGGTGCAGGTCTGCGATCGTCATGAAATTCTTCGCACCACATTTCAACGTCCGGCAGGTATTAAAACACCGCTTCAGGTGATTGCAGAAACTAGCACATTTGACTGGCAACAAGTCGATTTGCAGGGCTACGACGCAGAGCAACAAACCCAGCAAATCGAGACTTTGTTTCAACAAGAGCAACTTATCCCGTTCAATTGGCAACATTCGCTACTGCGTGGTTCGCTTCTTGTCTTATCTCAGCAGCAGCACATTTTGCTCCTGAGTCTACCGGCGCTTTGTGCTGACAGTTGGAGCATTCCACGACTAGTTGAAGCAGTGTGTCAGTCATACAAAGCATGTCTGCAAGGAACAGAACTACAGGATGAGGTAGTGCAGTATGTTCAATTTGCTGAATGGCGAAATCAACTTTTAGAAGAGGACACAGAGGAGCAGACCTATTGGCAGAAGCATAAATTTTCCTCTTTAACGGCGTTGAGGCTGCCGTTTGAGAAAAAGTCGCGAACAAACTCGCCAAATTTTGTGATCGACTCTTTAGAGTGGCAGATTCAACCTGAAATTGTTGCTAAGATTTCAGCTCTTGCCAAATCAACGGATACTACACCTTCTAGTTTCTTGTTGGCATGTTGGCAAATTCTACTGTCGCGCTTTGTTGGACAGCCGGACTTGACGATCGGTGTTGCTATGAATGGGCGCAAATATGAGGAGCTAGAAACGACGATCGGGCTACTAGCCCAATATCTGCCGCTCTCTTGTTCTTTAGAAAATCTTTCTTTTAAGGAACTGTTGCAACAAACTCATGCTTCTATCCAGGAAGTCGAGCAATGGCAGGAGTATTTTACCTGGGATAATTGGGCAGAAAGCGCTCAGCTAGGACAATTGTCCTTTGGGTTCGACTTTCAGCAGCAGACCACTCGATTTTCAGCAGGTGAGGTTTCCTTTAAGCTTGATAAACAGTTTGCTTACACCGATTGCTTCAAACTCAAACTCTCCTGCATTCAACGCGAAGAAATGCTAATCGCTACCGCTGACTATGATGTGAACCTGTTTGATGCAGAAGATATTCATCGTTTAATTGAGCATTTTCAAATACTAGCGGCTAGCGCGATCGCTGCTCCTGAAACATCCATTGATCGGCTAGAAATTCTCAGCGATTGTGCTCATCATCAACTATTAGTTGAGTTCAACCAAACTCAGACTAATTTTCCCAAAGACCAATGCATTCACCAATTATTTGAGGCACAGGTAGAACGCACTCCTGATCAAGTTGCGTTAGTGTTTGAAGATCAGCAACTAACCTACGCAGAACTGAATGCTCGTGCCAATCAACTTGCCCACTACTTACAAACCTTAGGCATTCAGCCTGATGAATTAGTCGGCATTTATCTTGATCGCTCATTAGATACGATCATCAGTCTACTTGGCATTCTCAAAGCAGGAGCCGCCTATCTACCGCTAGATCCTGCTTTGCCGCTTGAAGCCTTAGCTAGCAGAGTGGAGGATGCTCGACCGATCGCGTTGCTAACACAAGAAAGATTGCTTGAGTCAGTTCAATCTGGTTTAGGCTCCACTCTCCAGATTATCTGCTTGGATCAAGACCAGAATAAGATTGCTCAACATAGCACCTCCAATCTTCCCAACACCGCTACTCCTGAAAATCTAATTTATGTAATTTACACCTCAGGTTCTACGGGTCAGCCCAAGGGAGTTGCAGTTGAGCATCGGAATTTACTCAATTACCTCTACGGGATTCTGGGGCGGTTGTCTTTGTCGGCAGGTGCGCACTTTGCCACTGTCTCTACACTTGCGGCTGATTTAGGCAACACAGCTATCTTTCCAGCGCTGTGTACAGGAGGATGTTTGCATGTGGTATCGAGCGATCGTATCTCTGACCCTCAAGCCTTGGCTGACTACTGTCATCGTCACCCAATTGACTGTCTCAAGATTGTTCCTTCTCATTTGCAAGCGCTGTTGATCTCTCCTCAGACAGCAGCAATTCTGCCCCGTCAATGTCTTGTTTTAGGAGGCGAAGCTGCCAGTTGGGAACTGATCAAAACCATTCAGAAATACGCACCTAACTGTCAAATCCTCAACCATTATGGACCGACTGAAGCAACCGTGGGAGTTCTGACTTATGCTGTCCCTCAAGGTCAGGATGAACCTGAGACTTCGATCGTTCCTCTAGGGCGAGCGATTGCCAACACTCAAATCTATCTCCTCGATTCACACCAGCAACCTGTCCCGATCGGTGTTAAGGGTGAACTATACATTGGAGGAGACTCGCTCACGCGGGGATATCTCGATCGTCCTGACCTCACGCAAGAAAAGTTCATTTCCAATCCATTCAATCCTCAACCAGGAGCACGTTTATATAAAACCGGAGACTTTGCTCGTTACCTCCCGGATGGAACGGTTGACTTCCTCGGTCGCACAGACAACCAAGTCAAGATCAGAGGTTATCGAATTGAGCTAGAAGAAATTGAGGCAGTGTTGCAGCAATGTGTTGAAATCAAGCAAGTTGTGGTCACTCAATATCAGGATGCAACTTCAAACAAACGTTTGGTTGCTTACATCGTGTCTCAGCCAGGATGCTCTCCTAGCACAACAGAATTACGCCATTTCATGCAGCAGAAATTGCCAGAATACATGGTGCCTTCCGCCTTTGTGTTTCTGAAGTCTCTGCCCTTGACTCAGAACGGCAAAGTCGATCGTCAAGCCTTACCCGCACCCCAGCAAGAACAGAGCAGCTCAGCAACAACTTTTGTGGCTCCTCGAACACCAATTGAGGCAGTTCTGGCGGATATTTGGGCAGATCTGTTAAAAGTGAGTCGTATCGGCATTCACGACAGCTTTTTCGAGTTGGGTGGACATTCGCTATTAATGACCCAACTCTTAGTTCGAGTTCGAGAGACATTTCAAGTCGATCTCCCTCTGAGTCGTTTATTTGTCACGCCGACTGTAGCAGGACTAGCGAAGCAAATTGAGTATAGTCGTTTAGGAGAAAATGGAGATGCGATCGTTCCTAAGGTCGATCTGGTTGCAGAAGCGACGCTAGATCCTGCTATTCGTCCAACGACTCCATTTACTTGGGCTACAACAAAACCCACTCGAATTTTCCTAACCGGAGCAACGGGTTTCTTAGGTGCCTTCTTGCTCTGCGAACTGCTAGAACAAACCTCAGCCGATATCTATTGTCTAATTCGTTCCACAAACCTTGAATCTGCTCAAAAGAAGCTCCGAAAGAACCTAGAAACCTATTTACTTTGGCAGGAATCGTTTGCTTCTCGCATTATTCCTGTCGTTGGTGAACTCGCTCAACCTCTCCTAGGACTTTCTAAACTTCAGTTTCAGGAGTTGGCGAGTCAAATCGATGTGATTTATCACAATGGGGCACTGGTTAACTTTACCTATCCTTATGCTGCTCTCAAACTCACCAATGTATCAGGAACTCAGGAGGTATTGAGATTAGCAAGTCAAGTGAAAGTTAAGCCTGTGCATTTTATCTCCACAACCAACGCAGTTTCTCCGAAACAGGGGATGGGAGTGCGGGTGATGTACGAATCGGATTTTCTAGATCCTGATGAGGTCATTGAGACAGGATACGCTCAAAGCAAATGGGTTGCGGAACAGTTAGTTCTGGCAGCCCGCGATCGCGGCTTGCCAATCTGCATTTACCGTCCTGGACGCATTGCCTGGGATAGCAGAACTGGTATAGGCAGCACTGGTGACAACACCTTTAGAATGATCAAAGGTTGCATTCAACTAGGCAGCGTTCCGCAACGTGATGTTTCAGTCAACTTAATTCCCGCTGATTTTGCTAGCAAAGCGATCGTGCAGCTATCCCAACAGGAAAAAGCTTTAGGTAAAACTTTTCATCTTGTTAACCCAAATCCTGCGTCTTGGAGCGAGGTGATTGGATGGGTACGATCGCTAGGCTATCCCCTGCAAGAAATACCTGATGAACAATGGCGTGAGCAATTGCGCGAAGTTGCTGGACAAGATCCAAATCATGCGCTGCATCCTCTCGTCCCGTTTCTGGCACAATCTGAACAAGAATCATCAGAACAAACATCCAATGCTGATGTATCGTTACAGTTTGACTGCCAAAACACCTTGGATAGTCTAGTGCTGGCATCCTTGAGTTGCCCGTCTGTTGATGCCGACTTAGTGCATCCTTACTTCTCATACCTCATCACCCAAGGACTACTCGAAGCGCCCACAGAATCCTGTAATTCGTTGACGTAGCGATCGCGGCTTCTGCAGAGGGTCTCGAAGCGGTTTGCCAAAATTGGCAAACCGCTCTTGGTTCAAGGATCAGCAAAGACTAGCAAAGTGACCGAGTTATCCGGCACTACAATCCCCTTCTGAACGGCATTCCAGCCAATTGCTTTCTTGGCATAACCAGAAGCAGACAACTCATACCGTTCAACGCTCAATCGCTTTGGTCTATAGCTACCAAAATTCGTTTTAATTGGTTGTGATTTTGAGGAGTGATTCACAATTAAATAAGACCTGTGATGCAATGCCTGATTCTTTACTGCAAACGTAGTGATATCTTTCTCATTGTTAGTTACACTCCGAACCCGATCTCCAATTAAAAACCGATTGATTAACTGAAAAAACCGCCCACTTAAGCGCAACTTATTTTGATCATCTGTTTTGCCGTAAACTCCATCTTTCTCGTTCCAAGCAAGGGTTGCTGTCGCACCTTTAGAAAGCGCTCGGATCATGGACAGCGCATCGAAGACAACACCTTTATGATTCGTCATGCGCGGATCACGCGTTTCCCACGTCCAGCTGATGTTGTACTCTCCTAGGATGACTGGAATGGATCGATTTGGAATTGCAGTCTTTACCGCTTGAACCATCGTTTCGGTTCGCGACGCGATCGATCGCGTGGCTTCGTAAATTTCTGAGTCGGGTGTTGAAGCACTTCCGGTCGCATAGAAGTGATAGGTAAAAAAGTCGAGATGATTAGCGGTTCCTTTAATAAAGGGAACATAAAACGGCTGCAAATCTGACCGCTCGATCGCAGGTGCGCCAACCTGAATGGTCGGATCAACTTTTTTCATCGCGATCGCGGCTTTAGTATAAATTGCAATGAGTTCATTCAAACGATCGGGCTTTGCATCATCTTTTAAGCTGCCCCATCCCCCCCCATTCCGAAACTGAGAAAAATAGGTATTGTCCTTCTCATTGGTGATCTCCCAATACTTCACGCCAAAGCGCGACTCTCGATTCACTAGACGAACCAAGTCAGCGCACAGCTGAGCAAAGCGATCAAACTGATTGGCGTCTAGAAAGCCATCTTGATCGGCGTCCATCCAATCCGCCCAAGTCGGAATGTTGATCATCCGCTGGGGTTGCTGCTTGCCAAAAGTAGAGAAGGAAGCGGCCAACGCACTTTTTACCTTACGGGCATCCCAGGTTTTGCGATCGCGATCGATCAAACCATCCGGGGTACTCGAATCCTGCATCGCACCACCATTGTGAAAGCGAATCAGCCCCGGATTCATAAACGCCAGATTTTTGCGATAGGCTTGATTTTGCGTCCGAAAGCCTTGAAAGGCATTTAGTCCAAAGGCTGATCGCGGCACTGTTCCTTGAACAGCATTCCAGTCCACCGTAGCCGTAGTTGCACCATCACGACTCCCGTCTAATTGAGCGATCGCGATCGAACACAGCACCAGTAGACCGATAGCTGTAAGAACTAGACTGCGTTTCCACTCCATTGATCACCAAGCCAATGATGGTAGCGTTGTGTTGTGTGAGTTGCTCAATGCTTTCGTTAACGGCATTACGAGCGCTCACGCCAGGATAGACGGTAAATAGCACATTAGGAACCACTGCCGCAATCAAAGCCGTTTCACTCGTTGAACTAGCTGGAGAACTATCGATCAAAACATAATCGTAGTCATGATTAGCTTCAGCCGCTGCTAAATACTGCTGAAATCGACCCCGCTTCAAAATATCTACAACTTTTTTGCCGAGCTTGGGCTGAGTGGGAGCTAAATCTAAATTTGGTTCAACTTGAACAATTTGCCTGTCGGTTGCGAAATCCCGCATACATCCTAAACGTCCGCTCAGGTCTGCCTTTCGAAAATCAGCATCCACCATCAGCACCCGAAATCCGAGATCTGCCAGAGCTTCTGCAAGTTGTAAGGTTACGGTTGTCTTGCCTTCGCCCATCACAGCACTTGTAATCAGAATCCGGCGGTCGCGCAATGGCTGTAGACTAATGGCGGATGCCAATCGCTGAAACGGGACTTCTGATGCCCCGCTGACATCTAGGTCTTGGCTCAACCCTCGATCTGACTGACTGTTCAAGCGATCGCTCAACTGTTTGTCCCGTGGAATTCGACCCACAACCGAGAATTTGAACGATTGCAAATCTTTGGGAGTGAGCAACGGATTGCGAGATTCTAGCAACAGAATTAGGGCAATGCTGCCGACGATCGCGGCAAGAGTGGCGTTAATTGCCACGAGCGATCGCTTTGGACTCGATGGTTTTGCATCCACGCTGGGCGCATTTAGCACCTGAACATTGGGATAAGCACCAAAGGCATCAATATTAGATTGCTGAACTTGCGCTACTAGTCCTTTATACACGCCTTCTGCTACCTCTGCCTGACGCTGTAACTCCCCGAGCCGAGCCTGCTGAGCGGGAAGTGCAGTCAGGGAATTTCTCAGGGTTTGAATCTTTTGTTGCAGTTGAGCCGCTTGCTGGCGCTGACCCCGCGCCTCACTTTCTGCCAACACCAATGCTTGAATTAATTCTCCGCGTCCTTCTGCACCGCTAGTAATACTGGGATCGCCCTTCACTTGCCCGCCTGACACTTGACCCACATACCGCTCAATCTGCTGACGAAGTTTTGCTCGTTCGTCCAGCGTTCTTTGCACAACAGGATTATTGTTAGTAAAGGTTGATCTCTGTTTCGCAAGGGTTGCTTCAACTTGCGCTAATTGATTTCGCAAATATTTGTAGTCCTCGTTCTGATCGAGACCCACCGATTGTACAGCTTGATCAGGCGACAGCCGCAACCGTGCAGAGAGCGTCTTCGCGCGTTCTTGACTAGACCGTGCTTGCGCGGCTGCCTCTGCCTGTGATGCTTCAAGCTGATTGATTGTTCCGAGAGTGCCTTTTGTTTGCTCTTCGCTGTTGACTAGTCCTGTCGATCGCTTAAATTGTGCCAACGCGCTTTGGGTTTTTGCCAAGTTACGTCGCGCTTCCTCCAGTTGTTTCTGGCTGAATTTTCCTCGTGCGTCATTGTTAGCGCTGCGTAATTGATCCAACCGTTGCTGATAGGCCTTCAAAAGTGCACTCGTTCGCTGAGTTGCAACTTCAGGACTCGAACCCGCTACCGATAGTTGCAGAATGCTCGTCTGCTCAACTGGCGTCACCTCGAAGAAACCGCCATAATTGCGGGGTTTGGTGGCCTGATCGCGTTCAGGATCACTTGCCCATGCCTGCGTTAACAATGCATCACTGGTTAAGATCTCTTGCTGTATCTTAAGAGGATTGACTTGTGTGGAAAAACTGGGATCATTGTTGCGATAGGAGCCAAGGGTACCTAGATCCGCATCGAGATCACCACCGTTTGACGAAGGCAGAATTAGCTGAGCACTAGCAGTCCAAACTTTGGGGGAGGTTAAAATTACGCCCCACGCTCCAAGGAACACTAGAAGATTGAAACCCAGCAGAGCTTTCCAGTGCCTTGAAACAGTGACGGCTACTTTTTTTTTCATAACCACGCTTGGGTATCGTTAAACTTTCAAATTTTCAGCTGACTGCTATTCTAAGCAAGCAGATTCACACTTAGCTACATAAATAGGCATAGATAGCAGGGGCACACACTGTGTGTTAACAATGTTAGAAATAACCTGCCTTTCTCATCTACCGATCGACTGATTTTCCTCGACTAATTTTTAAGCTTAAGTAAGTCTGTAAGAAGGACTTGAAAAATCAAGATGCTCAATCTTCCATCTATTAGACCCGACTTTCTTTCAATTAGCACCCAGGATGTTATTCTATCGCGTTCTGAACGGATAGTTTATTGGACAATCGTTCTGACTCCAGTTTGGTGGCTGATGGGAATCCAGCCGCTTTTCTATCCACTCGTTGTCAGTGGATTACTAGCGACTCATTTTAGTATTGATAAAGTGATTCAGAAGCCACTTCCCGCGTGTGCCTGGGCTTGGTTAGCCATGTCGATCACCATGATGTGGACAGCCATTCTAGGTATCAACGAAATGGGATTTAATCTTCAGACCGCTGCTGCCGCTGCCGTCACTTTTATCAAGAGTTACTTTCTCATTTTTGCCTGTCTTGCATTGCCTTTCTGGAGCCATGTTCGCGTTCAAGTTGTCACAAGAGCGGTTGCTTGGATGGCATCGGGCTTTTTAGTCACGATCGCAATTGAAATCGCGATGCTGGTTCTCAAGATTGGCAGCAACGGCTACCTTCCTCCTCTTGCACGTCTGCTGCCTGGAGATAAAGGCAGTTTGCGAGTGATGTTTGCAAATTACTCACCCTTCTTGGGTATTCCGCTGCCCAGATCAGTCCTTTACACCCCTGACCCGCCTATCTTGGGGTTGTGTGCTGTCTTGTGCTTTCTAATCTGTCTAGGTGAAACCAATCGACGGCTACGGAACTTAGCGTTGGCGGGTTCCATAGGTGCCTTGATTGTGAGTGCCAGCCGAAGCGCTTGGGTTGGCCTTCCGGTAGCTCTGCTTGTTAGTGTTTGCTTTCAAAGCGGGTTGTTTCGCCAAATCTCACTTTGGCTCACCTCCTTAGTCCTCCTAGTCTGCAGTACCTTGCAAATACCGATCGTAGGATTGATTCAGAAGCCTATTGAAGAATTTAATCAAGCTCGTGCAGATTCTTCAGCAGAACGGGCACTGGTGGTGCAGAAAACCCTTGAAGCATGGCAAGAGTCGCCCTGGATTGGCTGGGGTGTGATCCGGGGGCGAGCGCATCTGTATGAGGATTCCTACATTGGACTCGGCTCTTTCTCTACGTACGCTGCAGTTCTTTACTTACATGGCATTGTTGGGTTCATTGTCTTCGTTGTTGCCCTGTTATTGACACTTTTCTCTGTATATACTCCAGCCGTTCGAGGCAACTCATTTTGTATATGGGCGTTTGCTTGCCTAGTTACCCTCTACATCAGCTGCAACGCCACTCCATTGAGTTGGATGGCAGTCAATATTTGGTTCTTTTTTGCCTGGTTAGGTGCTGTACTCAGTGAAGCACGACCCCAGCAGCCCCGTCTGACCAGTTGGGATCAGATATCTGGGCAGAGTTAATTAATTTGCTCGAACGTGCAGCTATACCTTCATCTAGCAGCCAGATTCACAATTTGAATTGAATCTGCCCCCCACAGAACTTGTGTCAGGGGAGAAACCGCTAATGTCATGCGTCTGCAATACCAACCATAAGCGATAAATTCATCAGGGGCATTTGGGGCGGGAAAAAAGTTAGTTCCATAGATTCCCGATCTTTCACTACCCTTGACAACGGGTGTTTGACTGACGGGCTTAAAGGGACCAGTGATGCGATCGGAGACGTACCAGTACAGAGACGAATCTGTGATTTGGCTGCGATCGACGGTCTGCAGCCACTTAGGATTTAACCAAGTTGTCCAGCAAGAAAAGAATAGATGATACTGACCGTTCCTATAGATAACTTGAGGGCGTTCCATTTCATAGAAAGGTGACTCTTGGGTTCCTTCAACCGTCGGTGTCGCCACAGGCGGCAGAAGTTCATAAGGGCCATCGATTTGGTCTGCCACTGCTAGACCCACACATCCTCTAAACGTTCCGTAACCGCCTTCTTTTAGGTATGCACAGATAAACATGTAGTAGCGGCCAGTCTCATGATCCTTCACAACGTATGGGTCGCGCCATTGGTAATGGTCATACTCACACTTACCCAGGCTCCGCTTATACTGACCGTACCAGCGATGGTTAGCGTCTGGTTTGACTAATTCATTGGGGCTTCGCTGCCAGTTCACACCATCTACAGAGGTTGCTAAACCAATTCCCTCGTTCATAATGTCGTCACCCTGCCCAGCTGCCGAATAGAAAAGGTAGTAAACGCCGTTTTCTTTAAGGGCGCAACCAGCCAACATTCTTCCAGCTTCCCAGGAGGTTTCAGGGTTCACTTCCAGCACGACTCCAATGTCCTGCCACCGTTCCAAGTCGGTTGAAATTGCCCCACAAATTTTGCCTTCTAGCCACCAAGGGCCCGATTTGCTTGAGCCTAATAGATAGAAAAGACGGTAGATATCGCCATCCTTCAGAATCCAAGGATCCCAACTAGGATGGCTATTCCACAATGAGAATAGTGTTCCCAACGCCTTCGATCTGCCTTTTGGCAATTGACCGACCAACTGTGCTGTTGTTTGATAGAGCGTGCTGTTAAATCTCATGTTGTTTTCACCCTAATTTGCCCTAACCTAATTTGATAGATGGGGTATGCATACCCCGGCTTGATGCTCGGCAAAACCTAAAGCATCTAAATATTGCTGCGTGCAGGTTTCCAAAGTGAACTGGGTTAACCAGTGGGGATCAATGTTCTGAATTGGATTAGATAACACTTCAACGATCGCCTCGGCGATCGCGTCACTGTCACCCACTGGAACGAGCGAGCCGTACCGTCCATTTGCCAGGATTTCAGCAGGGCCGCTCTCACAGTTGGTAGAAATAACAGGCGTACCAATTGCCATTGCTTCAATCAACACATTTCCCAGCCCTTCCCAAGCAGAAGATAGAACAAACGCAGCCGAGTTCGCCATGTAAGCATAGGGATTTTGCACAAAACCAGGGAGCACAACATCGTCTGTTAAGCCAAGTTCTGCGATGAGATTTTGCAAGCGATCGCGCTCTGGCCCATCTCCTAAAATCATCAGCCGGGCCGGGCGAATCCGCCGCACTTGAGCAAATGCACGAATCAACGTGGAAAAGTCTTTTTGTGGATATAATCTTCCAACACCCAAAATTACGGGAGGCTGCCCATCATCAAACCAGGGATGATCCACTGGCAGCTTTGCAAGCGTTAATAGTTCAGGTAATACAACAGGATTATAAATAACTTTAATTTGATTGATATCTATGCCTATGACATTGGCCAAATCATTAGCAACACCTTGGGAAACAGCAACAATGCCTTCTGCCCACGGATAAAACAATCGAGCTGCAAATGGACTCAATCTCACAGACAGTTGGTTAATCTGTTCGGCTTCTAAAGAGAGCGTATTATGTTCCGAGACGATAACGCGAGTGGGAACGTTTGCAAGCCGTTTGGCGCATAGTGCAATTTCACACGGATAATGCAGGGCCGATAAAAGTGTTTTGGGACGGGCACGACGCAAGTAATTCACCAGCTTAGGCAAACTAGAGGGTATCCAATCTGCCCCTAGATCGACAATCTGAACATCAGGTGGAACGTCTTCCAGATAAGGTCCTGCAACGCGGGCAAGCACCAAATCGACTCTTAAACCCCGCTTGATAAAACCACGGGCTAAATTGAGCATGACTCGCTCGGTTCCGCCACCATACAGTCCTCGCAGAAAAATCGCGATGTCTGGAGAGTTTCCTTGCGAATCAGAGGGCTTAGGCTGCGATCGTACATTCAAACCTTTTGCAATCGTCATGATCCTATAGATTTAAGTCTTTAAGAAATTATAAGTCTCTAAAAAATTAGCGCAACGAGGGCAAAAGCGAGGGTTCAGGGTGCTGTTCAACCAACTGCTTCATCAAACTCGTAATTGCGCCGTAGTTTCGCCGACCATCAAACTGTTCTTCGGCAATGCGGCGACTTGCGATCGCCATAGCACGATGTTTCGAGGCATCATTGATTAACTCATTCACAGCAGCTGCCAACGCCCTACTATCTGAGCAAGGCACGAGCAATCCATTAATTCCATGCTGGACTTGTTCGCTGATTGCGCCCACATCGGTCGAAACAATAGGTAATCCTGACGCCATGGCTTCTAGAATGACGTTGGGATAGCAGTCAGCCAGCGTTGGAAACACAAACATATCTGCATTTGCGTATAGGCCTTTTAGATCAGAACTATTTGGTGGTAATCCTTGATGAACGTGTACCCGCTCCATGCCTGCTAAATCCCGGCAAAGTGTCTCATCTTTGGTCACGATGTCTAGTATACAGTTGTGATCCAATCCGCTCCGAAAGGCTTCGAGCAGGGTTTGTCCCCCCTTGCGGGTAAAATCCCCGCCTACAAATAGCAACCGTGCAGGGTCGGAAACCGAACGTTGCTCCCGATCAAAATTCCATTGTGCTAAATCAAGTCCTGGCGAAATCACAGTGACCTTCTCTGCCGGAACGCCATAATCGTGAACAATTGACTCTTTTACCCACTGACAGAACGCTACGATAGCAGTCGCCGCATGAAAAGTTTTTCGATTCCACAGAAATTTTTGTTGGTCTAACCAAGATTGCCCCGCTGCATGATGGCTATATCCGGCTCCTACCGTGTCATAGTTGAACGGCGTTGCATCGGTTGAGATCACGGTTGGAATGTGACGCATAAATGGCATTGCCAGTAGTGCGAGCGTTTGAGTGTGCAGGAATAGAGCATCGAAGGAGTGCGATCGCAGTGCCCGACGAATAGCATCACGAGTCCGCAAACTGCTTTTGAGCGACCAGTTTGATCGAACGACGGGGAGATGTTCCCATAGATCATTGCTCTCTGCATCGATGGGTAGCCAGGTTGGATGAATCGACGGGTCTTGTGACACCCAATACTTTAAATTCTGACCGTGAGTAACATGTCCAAGCATTTGTTCGATAACAAAACCAAAATTAAACATGATGTCCAGTCTTCACCATTACTAAATTAATTTAACAATCACTAATCACTTTGTTCATATCCGCTTTGTTGCGGTATTAATGCCTGAGACGGTCTAGTCAGCAATAGTGTCCGCTATGGTTTTAGCTATGATATTCCAGCTCAGTTTAGTTTTCACTTTAAGTCGTGCCGCCTGTGACATTGCTACTAATACAGAAGGATTAGTTAAAAGATGAATCATATTATCTGCTAATAGAGCAGCCGTAGGTTGGTTGATTACAATTCCATCTACTTTGTGATCAACAATTTCAGGCATTCCATCTCGATTTGAAACAACACAAGGAACGCCGTAGTTCATTGCTTCCATCAAGAAAGTCGGAAAGGGGTCGCAGTAGGCAGGAGCAACAACTAAATCTGTTCCTAAAAACAGATCACTAATTTCTGAACGAGACGCGATGTATCCTAGATTGTTAATACCAGCTTCTTCAATCGGCAGCTTTTTGCCAATAATGACTAGCTTCGCTTCGGGAATCACTTGTCTCACCTTTCTAAAGGCAGCCAACACGATGTCTCCACCTTTTCGCTCAAAATCTGAGCCATTAAAAAGAATTTGTCGGCTGCCAAAAGTTTTTCCTCCTGTATAAGGCTCCTGAAAATCACCTGAGGAGCCAACAACAGTTACTTTTTGAGGAGCTATTCCGTAATCTTGAATAAGCGATGTTTTAACGACATGACTCATGCTAAAAATATGCTTTGCTCTTGCATAGGCTAAACGCTCACACCCAAACCATGCCTCGCGAGCATGATCACTTAAAAAGGTTGCCCAGTCGGACCAGTTCTTTTCGGCTAGAGCGGTTGTGTAATCAAGGAACATTATGTAAGGAATATCGCAAGTCTTCCAAAAGGGGCTATAGGTACCAAATAGCTGAAAAACAAGATCCGGTTGCTCACTGAGTTGCTGAATGTCCCGTTCAGCTCGCCGAGATTTGAGTACAAACGCCGCTCTGTTCTTCTGAAACACTGCGTTTGCTTTACTCAAAGAGCCTGCGCGAAGCGTTAACAGGCCTTTCAGCACTGTTCTAGGTAAGTTCGCTTCATACCACTCATTTTTTCTAGGAGAAAAGCGTAGTTGAGCAAAATGATCAGATAAGGCTTTAAATAGAAACTGGTGACGATCAAGGAATAAAGGCTCACCTGTTACCAAAAGAGTTTTAGTCTCCATCGCTTTATGTTCCGGCCATAAAAATTACTCAAGCAAATAAAAACCTATTGAACACAGCTGATTGATCTAGGCTCATCGGCTTTCCCAAGAGTATCCGTGACATCCAGAGGCGTGAACCCCAAAGGACTCACGCAAAAGCCTTGGCTCAAATCGGTTAGGGCAGGATCGATGAGTTGAGGTAGTGATTCCCAAGCTGCCTGATCTCCATAGCGCTTTTGCAAATATCGGCTTGATTTCCAATTCATGAAATGCAGATACATGAGCTCCTCGCCCGATTCAACCGTCAATTTACCTTGATACCAAAACCATTTAGCTGGGTAGTGATAGCTGCCATCTATCCAGGGGTAATCTGATAAAATTGTGCTAAATCTTTCCTTAAAAAGATGATTGCGCTTGTAAGGGTCAAACATTCCCCAGATCCGACGCAGAGCGTTTGGAAGCCGCCTGCGTCCTAGTAATAACTTTGTGAAATAGCCTTCATCCATAGGCACATTAATGGGTTGGCTCATGAGATGCTGCCAGTCGGGTATTTGGCGAAATGCATTCAACCATTCCTGATCGTTCTTGATTAAGAAAAGATGACCAGAAACCCTGTCAGAGTGAGTAGATAATGTGTTGTGGACAAGAATCTCATCGTTGTAAAAAGCTCGGAGATTTCCATAAATTACATCAATATCGCTGAAACCAAAATAATCATAGCCGTCCAGATATTCTTCATGAATTACGCCATAAGCGGGTCTAAGATTACAAAGGGTATAAGAGGAATCTGTTTTGAAATTGATGCCCAATCGATCGGAAGCAAGTTGCTGATAGTCTTGAAAGCGAAGACTGACAAATCGAACATTGGGTGGTGCGGTTTCGGGCACAGGACAATCAGTAAAAAATAGCCAATCAATCGTTGAATTCCAACGACATGACTCTAAATACAACTCGAACCATTCTGGCCAGCGACCAAAATAAGGCATTAGAAAGATAATTTTTTTCTGCATGAGACTTGAAACAAAACAGTGTGAAAACAAGAATTAGACAGGAAGTAGTGAGAAGCTAACGACTAAACCGCAACTTGGCCAAACGATTCACTAGCTGATCGAGCACAGATTGATAGAGAAAAAAGTGCTTGGGCATGAGAATGCGGATACATACTAAATAAATTAGGAGAAATACGAATGGTCTCAGCAACAAAGGTAACGCAAACGAACTAGCAACTCCTGGAACACTCAGCAGAATAGGAATAAAGCAGGGGAGAAGAAACTTCTTCAACGGCCAGCCCAAGATTCTACAGCCGGTCAACCACCAGTAAATCGTCCAGAAAATTCCAAGTATCAGTGCCGCCGCTAGACTCACTCCAACGATGCCACCCTGACGAGCACCCACAACAAAGCTAAGAACCGCAATAGGAGCAATCTGGAGATTGACCCTAGCGTTTATGTCAGGGCGACCCTTGGCGACCAGCATAGAAAAGAGAAGTGAATTAATAACGCGAAAATACGCAAAAAATAATAATCCTGGGATCACTGTGCAAATCGGTATCCATTTAGAACCAAAGACGAATGTCACGACTTGTGGATCAAAAATTAGGAACATTAATGCATATAGAGGAGCTATGAAAAAAGCAGTTTGTTCAACCACTTGAGAGAGCGTATTCTTTTGCTGTTCATCGGTTGGCAATTGGGCAAAGACTGGCATCCCAAGCTGGCTAATGACGGAACTAAAAATGCTTGATGCTGCCATTGTTAATTGATAAGCAAGATTGTAGTAGCCAAGACTAGCGCTACCTAACAGCTTTCCTACTGTGAAGTTGTCGGTGTTGAAGTTGACATACAAGCCAAAACTTGAAAAGGTTGAGCCTAAGCAGAAGGACAAAACTTCAGAGCGGATCTCTGGATCAATTTGGAGCCGAAACCGATGGCCTGAGTAATGTCGCGTCAAGATACAACTAACCACCCAAGATGCTGTATCACCAACAACAAAAGACCAATAGCTCAGACCTAACATTGCAGCTCCGGCCGTGCAAAGCAATCGCGTCATAGAGCTGACTAAGCTGATGTTAGCGAGCGCTTGATACTGCATTTGCCGTGTCATCACGCCTGAATGTGCAGAGCTTGCTGACGACAACAGTAAATTAAATGCAAACGCAACCAAGATGCTAGATAGGGCTGGCTCATTAAAAAACATTGCCACAGCAGGAGCGGTTGCTGCCATTCCTAAACCGAGAAGTAGCCCAATTGATAGGCTAATAGTGTAGCTAGTGTCAATGTATTTGGGATTATCCGTCCCCTTATAAATAATGAAATTGCCTGCTGTATCTTGAATGAACAGCGTAAAAAAAGACCAGAAAACATAAGCGATCCCAATCACGCCAAAATCAGCAGGTTGCAGCAATCGTGCCAGAACTAGGCTGCTGAGAAATGCGAAAATGCGGGTGATAAACGTGGCGTAGGTAATCCACAACCCACTTTTAAGCAGTGAGACTGGCTTCATAGATTCTTACCTTGAACTGACTTTGCAAACCCTAGCGATCGCTCAATCAGTTGCTTCGAGACGGGCGCACCTTGTACTGCGAGCAGAGTGAGCAGCGAGCGGGGATCACGGGCAAAAATGGAGCGATCAGCTGACCAAGCTTGCCCGATAAACGCTTTGGCTTGGTCGGCATCGCCTGCGGTGAGGGACAGGCGAGCGAGCAAGCGATATAAATAGGCATAGGCCGTAGGCATCCACGGAGCAACCCGTTCTGGGGAGCGTTCATACGCCGATTGAAGAACTTGCTCATGCGATCGCTGCATTTGTGCCACATTAAAAGTTAACCCAGCCGCACGGACTCGGTAACTACACAAAGCGCGAGCAACTCGATGAAAGCGCCAGCGTTCCGTAGCGGCTATACGCAACCAAAAATCGATATCTTCAGAACTCCGCAAGGTTTCATCAAACTCGCCTACCTCATCGACTAACGCCCGTCGAAAAACAGCGTTAGACCCATGACCCACAAAGTTTTTACACAAAAGAGAGATGAGTGTATCCGGCAAAATGGGTTTGCCGCTCAATGACATCCAGCTCAAGCGACCATCTTCGCGAATGATGTTTGAGGCACTGTAGACCACCCCAATTTGTGGATCAGCATCAAGCTGTGCAACATGATTTGCCAGCTTATCGACTCCGTAAACATCATCGGCATCAAGCATTGCAATATAGTCTGTCTGAGCTTGGCGAATGCCGCAGTTTCGAGCCGAAGAAAGTCCGCCATTGGGCTTTGTTACGACCCGAAAGCGATCGTCTTGCTGACAGAACGATTGGGCTATTTCAGTAGTTCCATCGGTAGACCCATCATCTACAACAATCACCTCGAAAGCTTGAAAAGATTGCTGCATTAAAGAGCTTAAAGCCTCTTTAATGTAATGACGCACATTGTAGGTGGGAACCACAACAGTGACTTTAGGAGAAGTGCTCATGCCAAGACCTTTACACTGCTTTGAGTACACATCACTTGAGTACAGAACAATCAAACTGTGAGCTAAAGATTGTGAATGAAGTCTCGTAACAAGTTTCTTAACAATAGGAGATATTGCCGTAGAAACACCCTCTCCCCAAAGGTATAGAGGCAGCATCCTCACACTAACTTCATAATTCTGAAGCAAGAATGTTGGAGTGCGGCAATCGCTCAGAGACTAGATCTGACAATTAATTTGAGCGATCGCACTCAAATTCATCTTCAATTTTAGAACTGTGGAAGTAGCAAATTTCATCATAACTTTATAAAACAAAAGGAGAACCGTTGTAACAAACACAGATGCAAGCAGATACAGGCAGCAACCGTACGTGATACAAGTAGCTGTGACAAAAACATCAGTGTCACAAACAGAAATGACAACAGTAAGGTAAGCCTCTTTACATAGAATGTGTAATTCGTTTTACACACCACCTTCAAAGACCTCGATCATCAATATCTACACACATTAGACAAATGCGTAATTGGTAGGTGACTTGTATAGCCTTTGATAGATGTTGCATGTGAATTTACACCTAACACTATGTTTGTTTGTCTACATTAAGAAGGATGTCATTGTAATTTCGACGCTCTTATGATTTTCAACAAAACCAAACGCTCTAGGCGTTCACTAGAGAAGTAACACCAGGTGAGGTGGGTTTTGCTTCTTAAGCAAGTGTTAGGTGTCCAGTCTGAGCTCTTCGCATGTATGGTGTAGTCTTTCCCTAATTAGTTGGGCTGTTAGCAGAGTTTCGTTGACCACCCAAAATTCCAGATTTTGATTTCGCTTACAACTCTTTTTTTTTCGGATAGAACATCTTGGTCTAGCCGACAGGGCTTCAGTTGCATCTTGGATAAATTATGATGATTGTGCAAGCAGATTCACGCAAGTTGGAAAAGCATCAGTCGGAAACGCTTCGGAACCTAAACGTGTTCCTGCTAGGGCGACGCATTACCTGTATGACAGTTCCGGCGATCGTAGATGCTATTCACACTGCTTGTATCGAGGGCGACAAGCTAACCGTTGCAAATTACAATGTGCATAGCTTCAATCTCTCAATGCAAGTTCCTTGGTTCTACAATTTCCTTCAGAACGCTGACATTGCTCATTGTGACAGCATTGGTATTCTTAGTGCTATTCGCTTAATGGGGTTGAAATTACCATTACAGTATCGCGCCTCTTACAGCCTTCTCATGCCAGAACTGTTAGAGCATTGTAATCAAAATCGATTCTCAGTGTTTCTTTTAGGAGCGAAACCTGAATACTTACAGTCTGCGATCGCTCAGCTGCGAAATCAGTATCCCAATCTTGCGGTGGATGGGCATCACGGCTACTTTGATATGAGCGATCCCCACCAGAATCAGCGCGTGGTGCAACAGATCAACAGCTTCAAACCCAACATTTTAATTGTTGGAATGGGAATGCCAATTCAGGAGAGTTGGATTCAAAAGAATCGCCATCAGCTTGATGTCAATGTGATCATGCCAGGAGGCGCAATTATCGATCGCATGGCGGGGATCGTTCCTGATTGTCCTGCGGTGCTGTCCAACATTGGCTTGGAATGGTTTTATCGCCTTTGCCGTGAACCTAAACGATTAGCGGCTCGCTATCTGTTCGGCAATCCAGCTTTTGCGCTTCATCTTGCTTTAGCGAGAACCTATTCTAGTTCTTTGAAAGTTCAATTGATGAAACCTGTTACTCGAAAGTCTCGTCAACGTGGAGTTGAACCTGATTCCATAGATTTATCTCTTGAGAATTATCTCCTTGAGACTGGCCTAATTACTTCAAATCAGGTCGAAGTTGAATTAGGCTAAATGCGTTCTCATCCAATATCATCCATCATGCGAGTCTGTTATCTTATTCAAACCCACAAAGACCCAAATCAAATTCATCGACTCGTTCACACAATCAAGAAATCAAGCCCTGATGCTCTGATCATTATTAGTCATGACTTTACTAATTGCGATTTAAAGCAAACCTTGTTTGAAGATTTAACAAACGTCAAAATTCTTGCTTCACGGGGAGGGCGGGGAAACTTTGCGATCGTCCAAAGTTATTTGGACGCGATCGCATGGCTACTTGAGAGCAATCATGAGTTTGATTGGTTTATCAACCTGTCGGGACAAGATTATCCAATTCAACCGATCGCAGAGATTGAAGCATTTTTGTCCAGCACAAATTACGATGCATTCATTCATTACTTTGATGTCTTCTCCGATGAAAGCCCTTGGAAGAAAAGAGCAGGCTATACTCGCTACTGCTACAAATACAGAACGCTGACCAGTCCTTTGCCTGACTGGCAACAAGATCTTTTGAAGCCAGCTAAATTTTTGAATTATATTCAGCCCTTCTTCCGGGTGAATTTCGCATACGGTTTTACATTGGGATTAAGAACACGGGCTCCATTTACAACAGAATTTGGGTGTTATGGAGGTTCATTTCTAAGCACACTTTCTAGGAAATGTGTTGAATATATAGATAATTTTGTTAGAACAAATTCTACTGTCATTAACCATTATAAAACTGTCGAGATTCCTGATGAATCTCTGATCCAAACCATATTAGTCAACAGTCAGAAATTTAACTTGTGCAATGACTGCAAACGCTACTTTGATTTCTCACAAACCCACAATGGTCATCCTCGTACTTTAGGTGTGGATGATTTTCCACGCTTAAAGCACAGTCAAGCTCATTTTGCTCGAAAGTTTGATCTAAATAAAGATAGCAAAGTTCTTGATTTAATCGATTTGGCGTTGTTATAGGGTGTAGCATTTGCTGAAGTTTTAGAGAAATCTTTGTGGAAGTCTTATATCAACTATTTAGCTTTCAGCCAAAAGGGCGCTCCCTCGTTGGAAAGACGTAATTTTGCTCCTGCTTCTCTACGATCGCAGGTGTTTGCAAACGGCTCATGTGTGTTGCCTGGTAGCAGAAGAACAGCAAGCCAGGGCAAGCAAGGAGCAGTCATATAGGAGTTTTTGAATAGTGATGGACACGTTAACCCGTCCTCTGGCTGTCGTAACAGGTGCCTCTAAGGGCATTGGCTATGAACTCGCCAGACAGTTCGCTCAAAACGGTTTCGATCTTCTGATCACATCTACCGGAGCGAGCATCAATGAAGCGGCTCAGTCTTGCGAGAAGCTGGGTGCAAAAGTCGAGACAGTGCAGGCTGATCTCGCGACCTTTGATGGAGTTGAGACACTTTACAGTCGGATCAAGGCGACAGGGCGACCTGTGGACGCGATCGCAATCAATGCTGGGGTTGGAGTTGGTGGTGAGTTTGCCCGCGAGACAGATTTGCAGGACGAGCTTAATTTGATTAATTTGAACGTTGTGTCATCTGTTCACCTTGCGAAGCGAGTCGTGAAAGATATGGTCGAGCGCGGCAAGGGACGCATCCTGTTTACATCGTCGATCGCGGCTTTGCTACCTGGCCCGTTTGAAGCAGTTTATGCAGCCTCGAAAGCATTTTTGCGCTCTTTCTCGGAGGGGCTGCGAAACGAGCTGAAAGATACGGGCGTTACCGTTACAGCACTCATGCCCGGACCGACTGATACCGACTTCTTCCACCGCGCTGATATGGACGATACTGTAGTAGGTTCGAGCCAGAACGACGACCCAGCCGAGGTGGCAAAGCAGGGGTTTGAAGCGTTGATGGCGGGCAAAAACGAGATCATTGCAGGTTCACTGATGACAAAGATTCAGGGTGCTGTGAGTAAGGTCTTACCTGAACCTCTCCGGGCTGAACTGCACAGTAAACTGACTGAACCCGGATCGGCTAACAAGTAATCGGGGTTGCGATCGCTGAATTTAGGACTTACACAAAGGTTGCTTGTTGTTAAGTTGGCAACATTAGATCTAGTATTCGAAGCTGCCTCACTCTAGCCCTGTCCTACGGGAGAGGGAACAAGAGTCTATCTCTGTTAGTAGCAGCGCATTTGAATAACAGCAGAGGAGTGAAGCGTTGCTGAAAATGTTTATTATCAACTTTATAACCAACAAGGAACTGACTGTAGCAGCGCGATCGCTTCGTTTAGCATCTGGTATTTGTTAAGCTAAATCCTCCGTTATTGGGAGCAGGATCGGTTGCAAAACTGAGTGTTACCTCTTGCTTCTTATGCAGTAGCCTATGGAGATTGAACGCTTATGACTAGTTCTCTACGTCTACTCTCGCCTGTAACGCTGGGACCTTATAAATTGCCGAACCGGATTGTGATGGGACCGTTGACTCGTAATCGTGCGATTAACGTTTCGCGCTCCTCTGGAGAAACTGCAATTAACGTTCCGCACCAACTCAATGTGACTTACTACAGTCAGCGAGCTTCAGCCGGACTGATTATTTCAGAGGCCACCCAAGTTTCACCACAGGGGCAAGGCTATCCAATGACGCCTGGTATTCATTCGCCAGAGCAGATAGAAGGTTGGCGAGCCATTACCGATGCTGTTCACGAGCGGGGCGGTCACATGTTTCTTCAGCTTTGGCATGTGGGTCGAATCTCTCATCCTGATCTGCAACCCGGTGGTGCGTTGCCCGTGGCTCCAAGCGCGATCGCGCCAGAGGGTATGGCATCGACATTTGAGGGAGAGAAGCCTTTTGTCACACCTCGTGCCCTAGAAACTAACGAAATTCCAGGCATTGTTGAGCAATTTCGTCAGGGGGCTAAAAACGCGCTGGCGGCTGGGTTTGATGGAGTTGAAGTCCACAGCGCGAATGGGTATTTGCTGGATCAATTTCTTCAAGATGGCTCGAATCATCGCACAGATCAATACGGTGGCTCGATAGAGAACCGGGCACGACTGCTGATGGAAGTCTTAGAAGCCGTAACGCAGGTTTGGGGCGCAGATCGCGTGGGCGTGCGTCTCTCTCCTAGCGGTACGTTCAGCAACATGTCTGATTCCAACTCAGAAGCGCTGTTTACTTATGTGGTGAAAGCTCTGAACCAGTTTGGTCTGGCATACCTCCACCTTGTCGAGCCAAGAGTAGACGGCAATGTGACCTTGGAGGCGAATTCGACCCGCATGACATCGGGCTTCTTTCGCCCAATGTTTCACGGAACGTTGCTCTCAGCAGGCGGCTACGATCGCGACAGTGGAGAAGCGGTTTTGGCGGCGGGCGAGGCGGATTTGATCGTGTATGGGCGGTTGTTCATTGCCAACCCAGATTTGCCAGAGCGATTTGCCCAGAGTGCAGAGTTGAATGCTTGGGATCGCAACACATTCTACGGAGGTGGCGAGAAAGGCTATACCGATTATCCTGCTCTAGATCGCCAAACCGCTTGAGAATTTCAATCAGTCGAACGCCTGAAACCAGGGCTGATAAAACAGGTTTTCAAGGACTAAATGCACCAGGAGACACGTATGAAACAAAGAAAACTCGGCAATCAAGGATTAGTGGTCTCGGAACTGGGACTGGGCTGCATGGGCATGTCTGAGTTTTACGGCACTCCCGATGAGCCAGAAGCGATCGCGACCATTCAGCGGGCATTAGAGCTAGGCGTGACCTTCCTCGATACGGCTGATATGTATGGGGTCGGTCACAACGAGGAGCTAGTTGGCAAGGCGATTCAAAACCACCGAGATCAGGTGATCCTAGCGACCAAGTTTGGCAACGTGCGGGGTAACGACGGCAGCTTTCTGGGGGTAAACGGCAAGCCCGACTATGTTCGTTCTGCCTGTGAAGCCAGTCTAAAGCGGCTTGGTGTTGACGTGATCGATTTGTATTACCAGCATCGGGTTGATCCCGACACTCCGATCGAGGAAACCGTTGGAGCGATGGCGGAGTTGGTGCAAGAGGGGAAAGTTCGCTACCTGGGATTGTCGGAAGCGGCTCCAGAAACGATTCGTCGCGCCCAAGCGGTGCATCCTATTTCTGCTCTCCAGACGGAATATTCCCTCTGGAGCCGAGAGCCAGAAGCAGAAATTTTGCCGACTTGTCGGGAGTTGGGAATTGGTTTTGTGCCTTACAGCCCGTTGGGGCGTGGTTTTCTGACAGGCAAGATCAAAAGCCTCAAGGATCTAACGGAGGGAGATTACCGGGCTGAGCGTTATCCCCGCTTTCGAGCCGAGAACTTGCAGCACAATTTGGAACTGGTGGAGCAAGTTGAGCAGATGGCCTCCGCTAAAGGAATCAAAGCCGGACAGTTTGCTCTAGCCTGGGTGTTGGCTCAGGGAGAGGACATTGTGCCGATTCCTGGAACCAAGCGTCGCACGTATTTGGAAGAGAATATTGCAGCAACAGAGGTGACGTTGACTCAGGCAGAGTTGGAGCAGATCGGCAAGGCACTGCCGCCCGGAATTGCAGTGGGAGATCGCTACCCAGATATGAGTACCGTCAATCGATAGAGGTGAACGTCAGGGAAAACCGCATTCATTTGACTTCTGAAGCGGCTGGTTGAAGCTCAGAACGCGGAGATTGAACCAATTTGCTTGACATTCCAGGTTCTGAGCTTCATTTTTGAAGTAAAAAGCTCGACGTTCCGAGTTCTGGAGGCGAAGTTCCGGGTTCTGAGCTTGGAGTTCCGAGTTCGGAAGGCGAAGTTTCTCATTCTGAAGGCGAAGTTCCAGGTTTGGAAGGCGGAGCGGCGAGTTCCGAGGGCAAAGTTCCGAGTTCGGAAGGTGAAGTTTCGTGTTTGGAAGGCGGAGCGGCGAGTGCTGAGGGCAAAGGGCGAATTCAATTTGGCAGCGATCGCCACATTCTCGAACGTTTGCAGAGTTATGTATTCCTTAGCAACACCCATTCATGCCTGCCGACTGAAATGAAATTGCTGCTGACAGTTTTTCTGAAACTCAACTTGAGCAGGGCTTTTCAGTCCGCTTGCCCTTTTTTGCCCTAATGTCAGCTCGAACGCTTGTTTAATTGATGCCACACCACTTGGCTCAAAATGTGGAGTTGAAACAATGCGATCGAGGGTTTAAGCAAGTGCAGCACTTCCATGAAAGTACGATAGACCCGTGCGCGATCGACGATTAATTCCATCAGTTGATCCCAATACCAATTCGTAAACCAAGTAGCAGCGTTAATCGGTTTGCCCTGCACATTGCGGTAACGGTAGTCTGCACTCGTTGCAGCCATCCAAGCCTCGTGATGTGCTTTCGCCAACTGTTGTTGAAGGTGACGGGTGTGGGAGTTGAGGTCGTCGATCGAATGGTGCTGCAAGAATTGATCCAAAGTCACTGCTTCAAGTGCAGCAACGGTCATAGCTTGTCCATACGTGGGATTCAGTAAGCAAGCCGCATGTCCCACCACAATAAAATGAGCGGGTGAATGGGAGAGTTGATCGTAATGACGCAGGCGGTTTTCATTGCTGTAATAGGCATAAATCGGCGTCAGTGGTGTGCCTCGTTCAATCACCTCTGCCACAATTGGGGTCGGTAGACTGCGAGCAAAGGCTAAAAAGCCAGCCTCATCGGTAGGAGGATAATCGCGATCGCCACCAATCAAACTGACAATCCAACGAGTGTTGGGGGAACCAGAGCAACCCCTTTCGGGTAACTCGAAATCGCTCTCAATCGGAAAAATGACTCCACCTCGTTGTCGCTGGGGCGGGGCTGTTGGCACAAACAGTAGTTTCCAATCTACAGATAAATTTGCTGGAGGTTGGTAGACTCGGGCAACATAACCCACAAACGCATTGACTTCTGTCTCGTGTGGCGGCTCATATCCCACAGCTTTTAGCCACTGTGGCGCGTGGGACGCTTTACCGCTTGCATCCACAATCAGATCGGCATAGAGTTCCTCGGGTGATTGGGGGTTAGAATCCCCATGCCGGTGCAGCGATACCCCAACAATTTTTGTGTGTTCTGCATCCGTCAGCAATCCGGTAACGCTGGCTCCTTGCAGAAATTGCACGTTGGGAAATGCTGCTAATCGACGGCGAATTGCCCAATCTAATAAGTCCCGGCTACAGGTAAATAGCTGCAAATCTGAGGAACACCGAGTCGTCCATCCAGCGGAGGTCAGAAACGCGATTTCTTTCATACTGTCCATCGCGATCGCACCCTCCGCTACAAGTTCTGCTCGGAGTCCTGGGAAGAACTGTTCTAAAATTTGTTGTCCTCGCAGCATGAGGCTGTGCGGAAAGCGAGAGTGGGGTACTCCCTTACGAGGCGCAGGCAGATCTGCATAAAAATCACGTTCTACAATGGTGACGTGATCGAAATGGTTTGCTAAAGATCGACCTACTAACAGACCTGCCAAACTACCGCCAATGACTAAGGCACGCGTCTTGTGTTGCATCGGGACATCCCCTGAAAGGTTCAAGCAATCTGTTTAGCTTGCCCTATCTATAATGGATGATCTTAACCCTCCTTCCAAGGAGGCAACGGCACCCATTAAGGCACTCCTGATCGTCTGAAGCAAAGTACTTTGCTTCCACTTCCAATTTGCTGACAGGGTGCAGGAGTTCTACCCCTCAAGCCCTCAACCAGTCCTGATTTCACTCGGCGTTCCCGTAGCTATTCAATATCTCTAAAAGTATTACTGGTGGCGAATTGCGATCGTGTAAGAAGGTCGTTGCTGATCGCGTTGACTCTTAACTACACGAAAGTCGTGGTCAATATAGAGATGCTCAAGTTGAGGAGTTGCTAAGAAACTGGTGCCAACCTTTTTAGCCGTACTTTTGTCTAGGCTGCTCAAATCAGGTGCCTTTGGCACATCGACTTGACTCAGCTTGGATCTGACGACTTTAGTCAGCCAACTCCCTGCCTTTTCGGGAGTGAGCAGATTCCCTCTCCACCTGAAAGCCTGTTCAATGCCAACATTCTGGATGTACCACTGGCCATTCTGCACTGAAAATTTCTGCAACAACATAAAGTCGTAAGCCAGCAGAACGGCAGAAAGCGCTCGGAGAAAAGAGTGGCGTTGCCCCGGAGCATAGCGGGCAATATTGGCGTAGTAGCCATTGTCTTGAAAGATTTGATAGGACTGGTCTCGGACTCGTCCGGGCAAAATTTCAATGAATGGAATTGTAGACCAGACTGGAAGCCACACGCCTAGCGAAATCGCTACCTGCTCTTCAGCATTGGGAAATGGGTTGCGCTGACTTAATTCTGCAAACAGGGGTTCCAGCGTACTTTTGTAAAACTTTACTTTTTGACTTAAAGGCGCTCGATCATTGCCTTCAGCCAGCTTCAGAATCTCCTGTTTGAGGTCTTCTGTGCTTCTATGACTTAAATTGGGGAGCACTGTTCATTCTCCAAACGTCGCCTCTAGTCTTAGCGTAACGTACGCAGGCTCTGCCCTAAATAGGTCTTTAGCACATTTAATTGCGGGTTACGAACCGAGAAAGTGAATGCTTGCAATTGTCAAAATTAAGCGATCGCGCGGCTCGCGTCTACAATCAATCGCAATTGTCTCCGTTTGGTGAGTTTTTAGCGGATGCTGAGGGTGGTCTATCTTAAACTTAATCTCGCTCACCTACTTATCTCGCTCACCTATTTAGGCAGGCACAATCCTTCATGATCCGCTCGCATCATTTTTCTGCCATTTTGACGGCTACGGATAAAATTGTTACTATGCTACCCGCAGAATTGCTGGGTCTGCTAAAAATCGTTGTGCAAGGAGCAGGTCTAAATGCAGTGAGTGAAGCGTCTGCCGCGTTTGAGCCGCAAGGAGTATCGGTTGTACTGATTTTAGAAGAGTCCCATGTTGCACTACACGTTTGGACGGAATGCGGCAAAGTGACCGTTGATGTTCATGTTTGTGTTTACGTACAAGATAATTATTCAAAAGCGCAACATTTAACTCAACTACTCGATCAACGGCAGGGCTGTTTCATTGTGAGAAATGAAAAACTGGCTGCTTGATTCCCTCGTTCGACGTTCTTGAATTTTTTGAACCTTGCAAACGAGGACTTGGGACTTCCAGATATCTCCCGGTGACAATGAAACAACCCTGCCGCAAACGGGTAGGAATGCTGCCGCGAACTGGTCAGTGGTCCTCAACGTCTTCATTACCCTAGCTCGCACGTTGGGGTTCACTTCGATGGCTGCTGCCAAACGGCAGTTCGCCAATCAGTTGGACAAAGTTTTTCCTCTCCTACAATGAAACAATCCTGCCAGCATTTGCAGTTATGCGATAGTCCACCTTCAAGAGATCCTTTATTTTTGATATAAGCCAATGGCTTCCAATATTTCAGCTAATGCATGAGCTTCTGCAGGTTTGAGCAGGTAAAAATTAATGCCTAGTTCATAGGCACGGGGTAAATCGCGGTTTCCGTAAGCTGTCAAGGTGATGATCGGTAAGTCGCTGAATTGGGATTGCTGGCGTATCCATTTGAGCAGATCTAGACCCGACATGCCCGGCAGCCGCAGATCTAAAACAATTAAATTAGGTAGAGGAAATTGTGAGCGATCGCTGTAAGGTTCTTTGCCCTCAAGATAGGCAACCGCTGCTTGTCCTGTTTCAACAACGTGAAGAGAAAATTCTGAGCCAAGCTGATGAAATGCTCTCTCTAAAGGGAAGCGATCGGATGCCTCATCTTCTATAACCAGAACTGTTTTCTGCTGTAGCTCTTGTACTTGTGTCATCTTAATTTTCCTATAAAAATATAATCTGTCTTAACTAATCCTAGCTTTCGGTGGACGGTTGAAAAGAATCCAATAAAGACCGATAGTCCGCGCCATTTCTAGTAATTCAGCCGGACTCGGTGGCTTTGCCAAGTAAGAGTTGGCTCCAGCGGCGTAGGCTCGCTCGATGTCACTTTGTTGCTCAGACGAGGTTAAAACCACTACAGGCAAGTGTTTGATATCAGACTCATTTCTCAACCAGTTGAGGACATCGAATCCAGAGCGTCGGGGTAATTTAAGGTCAAGTAAGACAAGAACGGGCAGCGGGTAGCAATCCCGATCTTGATAGAGTTCTTGCCCGCTTAAGTAATGAATGGCTTGTTCTCCATCGCTTACAACTTGCATAGGAGTGGCTATGTTGGCTTTGCGAAATGCTCGCTGAATCCTAAACACATCATCCGGGTTGTCTTCTACGAGCAAAATTGTAGAGTTGTGCAGGCTATTCACGGTTTTACTGTCTGTAACTCCACCCAAAATCGGCTTCCTTGACCCAGTATGGATTCTACACCCGAGCGACCGCTCAGACGCTCTACACTTTTGCGGACAATGGCTAAACCAATTCCGGTACCAGGGTAAGCATCTCTAGCATGTAACCGCTCGAAGACTCCAAATATCTGCTGTTGATACTGTGGTTCAATTCCAATGCCGTTGTCCTCGACCCAAAGACGCACCCAGTGCGTCTTTTCTTCAGCCCAGATACAAATTTGTGGCTTACTTCCCACAACTGTAAATTTAGCGGCGTTAGACAGTAAGTTCACAACGGCTTGAACGAGGGTGGCATAATGCCCCATCACTCTAGGCAATGGTTCAGCCACGGCGATTTGGGCTTGTCGTTCTTTTAATACTGACTCTAGTTGCGCTTGAGCCTCTGCTATCACTTGTGTCAAGGAAACGGGTACAAGCTTAATCTCTTCTCGGCTCAGGTGGCTATAGGCTAGCAAGTCTTGGACAAGAGTATTCATCCGGTCAATACTTGCAATGACCTGATGAATATAGTCTTGCGCGACTTCATCTAATTGCGTTCCATAATCTTCAATCAGGGCTGACGCATATCCTTCAACTCCTCTCAGCGGTGCTCTGAGATCATGGGCAACCGTGTAAGAGAACGCTTCTAACTCTTCATTCGCTGCCTGCAAACGGGCAGTACGGTCTGCCACTCGCTGCTCTAGTTCGGCAGCATATTTTTGCAGTTGCGATCGTAACCTCGACTGTTGAATCGCAATGGCTAATTGAGCCGCTACTTCCCGAAAGACGTCCTGCTTCTGAGCATTGAACGCATCTACCGGCGTCGCAAACCAATGCAGATTACCGATCGAGTTTCCCTCTACGCGCAGAGGCACTGTCAGAAGGCTGTGATAACCTTTGGCTAATAATGCTTCTAGAGCAGGCGAACAATGAGCAAGGGTAGAAATGTCTTTGACATAGCAGAGAGAGTCACTGCATTCAAGCGAGTTTAGCGACCCTTGCTCGGTCATGAGGATGATCGCTCCAGCCAGCTCTGTATCGATCTCTTCCGCCAAGATCTGGGTTTCGGTCGTGTCATCAGACTTG
Organism: Myxacorys sp.; assembly: GCF_059501405.1. NCBI lineage: Bacteria > Bacillati > Cyanobacteriota > Cyanophyceae > Leptolyngbyales > Leptolyngbyaceae > Myxacorys > Myxacorys sp. Next base: position 106,021 of record NZ_JCACCM010000097.1, on the reverse strand, counting down.
AGCAGAATGACTGCGCCTTCCTTGTAGGCAGTAAGGCTTTTCAGCTTGGAAAGCGTCTCATGAGCCAACGATTCAATCGATTGAGCCGCTAAAATTGCCTGGTCAATCTCATGCAGAATTTTGAGGCGCTCAGCCGATCGTTGTACGGATTCAGTCTGTTCCTGAGCGACCTGTAAGGCGTGTTCGTAAATACGGGATACCGATCGAATTTGCTGCCAGATGAAATAGGCAAGGATGGCTCCAAGTACAGTAGCCAGCGTAATACTACTGCCGATTACCGTTTGAGTTGTACGTTGAACCGTTTTAGTTCGGCTATCTCGCAGTTGCTCCTCGGTTTGAATAAACTGGCTCATGTCCCGACGGATTGCGACCATGACTCGATTGCGCTTTTTTAAGTCTGCTATCGGTAGAGCCTCGTTATTCCGTTTGCCAGCAACCAACGTCGGAATATAGCTGCTCCACTGCTGATATTGCGTTTCAATCTGAATTAAACGTTGACTTTGAGAAGGATTGTCTGAAACCAGATTGACCAAAGTATCGAATGAAGGTTCGACCAGCACCTCTGCTTGTTGGTACGGCTCAAGCAGTTCGGGGTCACCTGTGAGAAAATATCCCCGCAGACCAGACTCTACCTCTGAAAATAGCTTTTCCACTCGGTTTGCTTGAGCAATGACCTGATCGGTGTGCTCGACCCACTGCATCACAATCAAAAGACGGCTGATCTGCCAAATGGACACCCCTGCCAGCAACAGCATGAGTGTGACTGGCAGAGCGATCGCCTGGATAAGGCGACGTTTGAATGATACTTGGGGAGTCGGAGTACTCAGCATATTGCCATTTTACTGATTCAACTTGCACAAACCCGACTGAAAAAGGGAGTAATTTACCAAACCTATTGAGATGGATATGACGATTCAGCATGTGATCGCGAGGTTCATGACGTAATACCCGGAAAAAGTAGTAACGTGCTGAAATTTCGGTACTGATTCACCAAGTTTGCTACGCCGCAAATTTTTTGCGGCAGAACCCCTCGCTACAACGAGGTTGATTTTACATCTTGTGGGGAAAACTGAGTATGTCGAGGCAGCCTAGCCACGACGTGTCCTAGATTAGTACTCTAATTCAGCGGCTTCTAAACGGGCGGCTTGACCACTGTCCCAGTTCCTAGCCTCCGCTCAAGTCCAACTGGAGCTACATCAATCCCCATATAGCCTATTCATCCATAACCTATTCATCAAGTTTGACCATTGTGGGCTAACTGTGCTTGTTAAGACACCTTTAGGAAAGTTTGGTGTATTGCAAGCACAGGAGACATAGCTTGTTTGCAGAACCGTTTGATGCAGAGTTGAAAGCGAATACATGATCACTCCCAAGAAGACACTCCTCGTTGGCATTACCTTCCTAGGTTTGCTGGGTACGCTGTACACCGCCTCATCAACGATTCTGAAGCGTCATGTGGGTGACGCAGAAGCTCAGAGCACGCGTCAGTCCATCAAAGGAGTTTTAAGTGTCTTTGCTCAAGCTCAAGCTGACGTTAGCGATCGTTTTGCTGACTCGTCTTCCTGGGATGACACGTACACCTTCATTGAAGATGGCAACCTCAACTACGTCAAATTAAATCCCCTCCCAGAAGCACTCGCAAATCTAAAGATAGATTTAGTGCTGCTCGTAAAGCCTTTAGGGCAAACTGTTTTGGGAACGCGAGGAGACGTGCTGCTTACCGATATTGACAGTCAACCGCTGTTGCTACGAGTCGATACTCCCCGCGAGATTTACCAAGGCAAGAAGAGCCTGAGCTATCACAGAATTTCCCTACTCGTCATCGGGCTAGTTGGCGGTGGGGTTATGCTTCTATTCGTGCAACGGTTAGCCTTATTCCTCTTGAAAAGCCGAGGAGCCGAGGCAGCACTACGACAACTCGAGAAAAAATATCATAGTATTTTTGAGAATGCGGTAACTGGGATCTTTCAAACCACCCCAGATGGGCGCTATCTCAGCGCTAATCCTGCTCTAGCCCAAATCTATGGGTATGAGTCACCTGAAGAACTGATAACCGCTTTGACAAACATCGAGCATCAGCTATATGTCGATCGCAATTGCCGTAAAGAATTTGTAACGGTGCTGCAGCAGCAGGATGCCATCACAAAGTTTGAGTCACAGGTCTATCGCAAAGATGGGAGCGTAATCTGGATTTTGGAGACGGCCCGAGTCGTGCGCGATCGTGACCACCAGGTGCTTTATTATGAGGGGTTTGTTTCAGATATTACTGACACTAAACTGATTGAAGCCGCATTGCGTGAAAGTGAAGAGCGTTATGCATTGGCCATTCAGGGCACACATGATGGACTGTGGGATTGGAATCTAGAACTGAACCGAATCTTTTTCTCATCCCGTTGGAAATCAATGCTGGGGTATGAAGACAGCGAAATTGCAAATAGTCCTTATGAATGGCTTGATCGAATTCATCTTGAGGATGCGTTAAAAGTGAACCAAGAGATCGCAGCTTGCATGGAGGAGGTCACGACGCAGTTTGAAAGTGAGCATCGTCTGCTGCACCGGGATGGACGTTATCTTTGGATGCTGAGCCGAGGGTTTATCGTCCGAGATGCAGAAGGCAAAGCATACCGCATGGTCGGTTCTCAGACAGACATTACTGAGCGTAAGCGAGCTGAAGAACAACTCTTGCATGATGCTTTGCACGATTCTCTGACAGGTTTAGCGAATCGCGTCTTGTTTATGGATCGGTTGGGGCACGCGATTCAGTTGTCCAAACGACATGAGAACTACTTCTTTGCTGTTCTGTTTATCGATTTAGACCGCTTTAAAGTGATCAACGACAGCTTGGGTCACATGGTTGGCGATCACCTCCTCGTGATAATTGCCGAACGATTGAGTCAATGCCTACGCGTTGGCGATACCTTCGCTCGTCTAGGCGGGGATGAGTTTGTTATTTTGTTGGATGATATCCGAAATGATGAGGATGCTACTGAAATCGCTGAGCGCGTGCAGCAGGCGCTAAAACACCCCTTTCAGCTTAATGGTCAGGAGATTTTTGTCACCGCCAGTACCGGCATTATTCTCAGCACAACACGCTATGAGCGACCGGAAGATCTACTGAGGGATGCTGATACAGCGATGTATCGTGCAAAAGCACTGGGGCGGGATCGGCAGCAGGTGTTCGATCCTTCAATGCACGATCATGCAGTAGCGTTGCTGCATATGGAGAATGATATGCGGCGCGCGCTCCAGAATCAGGAATTTCGGCTCTATTACCAGCCCATTGTGTCCATCAGAAATAACAGAATTAACGGATTTGAGGCATTGGTTCGATGGCAACATCCCAAACGGGGGTTGATTGCGCCCTCGGAGTTTATCCCGATCGCAGAAGAGACTGGACTAATTATTCCACTGGGTTGGTGGGTTATGCGAGAAGCCTGCCGTCAAATGCGAGAATGGCAGATTCAGTTTCCGATGAATCCACCTCTTACCATCAGTGTCAATGTTTCTAGCAGACAGTTTGCTCAACCCGATTTAGTGGATCAAGTTCAGCAAATCTTACAGGAAACTGGGTTTAGCGCTCAGTGCTTAAAGCTGGAGATTACGGAGAGCACGGTGATGGAAAATGCTGATGCTGCGGTCGCGATGCTTCACAAATTGAGAGATTTAGGCATTCATCTCTCGATCGATGATTTCGGGACAGGGTATTCATCTTTAGGCTATTTGCACCGCTTTCCAGTGGATACTCTCAAAATCGATCGATCCTTCATCACCAATGTAGAAGACGACCATGAAAAAATGGAAATTATTCGTACAGTGGTTACCCTTGCCTGGAATTTAGGCCTGGATGTTGTGGCTGAGGGAGTGGAGACGAAGAGACAATTAGCCCAACTTAAAGCTTTAAAGTGTGACAATGGGCAGGGCTACATTTTCTCTCGTCCAATGGATCAAGCGGCGGCAGCCGCTCTCCTTTCAGAGAAACGCAACCTCACGAGTTGTGTTGCCAAGACGTTGTCGTGACAAACAATTTGCCTCACAATAAAACAACGCTATAAATGCCGCGATCGCGGTTGTCCTCGGCATTGCTTTGTCGTGAAGTATTCCTACCGGGGCTACTTGGTAGATGTAAAACA